>NZ_JBEOPN010000002.1:0-284464 GCF_040310085.1 Shewanella sp. S1-58-MNA-CIBAN-0166
CATTTATCGGTTAACCCTAAGATGGCACTATTCAAGTCAGAGGTGCTTTTTGCACAGTTAGTTTCAGGCTCATTTAGAGTGTAAACGACTTTGTTGATTGTATTTATTAATGCGCACCAATAAGGTGTCATTCTTTGTAAAATCAAGTGCAGTCGATGTAGCTTAAATAGCATTTGGCATAGTGATGATGGTCAGAAGTCATTGCTTCACTTTTCACATCATTCACGGTGATGATCGCTTCTCTTTTTAAGAGTATCTAGTTGGCCATTCAGCTCACTTTATTGCGCGACTTATCCTTTCAGGAATCTTTATTTATTGAACTCAGCCCTGTCCAAAAACGAGCTAGTTACTGCTTGAAAATATCTAAATTCAACTCTGAACTTGAGAACGTTGAAGAAAATAGCGTGAGCCTGACAGGACGTCAGGCTCGCTTTCGCGGTACAGGATGTACCATCGAAAGCGCTAGCATTTTCGAGTAAGGCCGAAGATGGTTACATACGCTGTCAGAAGCTCGATCAATTTCCGTCGCAATTTTTTCGCTGCTGTTGTTTGGTTAAAAAGCGAAAATGTTGCCGGAACGGCAGGGGTGATCCAAGAGGGGATTGCTGTTGATCCCCTTTTGGTCCGTGCAGGGTGGAACCTTGCGATCTTAATTCAAACGAAGTTTGATAAATCGGGTGTGGGCGACGCGCCACGACGTTAGTGGCCGCAGGCCATAAACAAGATAACATGGCCACCCACGATTGTTGCTATGATGAACAGGCAAATAAAAAGCAGATACTATAATCAGTATCTGCTTTTTATTGCTTTAAAAATCAATTGATTAAGCTGTTATGGCCTTTGGGGGGGTAACTATTTTTGTGGAGTAATTAAGTACTTCTCACCAGTAGCATGTTTTGAATAACCCGCTATTGATTTTAATTGTAATACCTCAGCTAATGACACTTCATGGGTGTAGTGGCTAGCAAATGTGGTGGTGATTTCATCTGCAACACGTTTACGCATCGCCATAACCGTTTTAGTGCCTAACTTGGCTAGCGCATTGAATAGTAAGAAGCCATTAACACCCCATGCAAAACCGAAGTTACGATTTAGAGTAATAGGGCCGCGGTCTAATGCGCCATAAATATAAGCTTGCTTGAAAGTGTCAGAACCATAAACGCTGTGTTCTTTCATATCGCGCGATGCAGCCACTTCCATACAGTTAAGAATGTCACTGGTTAATTTACCGCCGCCAATAGGGTCAAACGCAATCGTTGCACCTGTTTCAATAATT
Source organism: Shewanella sp. S1-58-MNA-CIBAN-0166 (assembly GCF_040310085.1). Lineage (NCBI taxonomy): Bacteria > Pseudomonadati > Pseudomonadota > Gammaproteobacteria > Alteromonadales > Shewanellaceae > Shewanella > Shewanella sp. S1-58-MNA-CIBAN-0166. The sequence continues at coordinate 1,277 of NZ_JBEOPN010000002.1, forward strand.
GCTGCGGTTAAGTCAGCTAGGAAAGTATCACTGCTTGAGTTAACAACGTATTTTGCGCCCATGTCACGTAATAGCGTTTCTTGTTCCGTTTTACGGACGATGTTAATTAAATCGACGCCATCGGCAATACAAATACGGTTTAACATTTGGCCAAGATTAGACGCAGCTGCTGCATGAATAATGGCTTTATGGCCTTCAGCACGCATTGTTTCGACCATTGCTAATGCTGTAAGCGGATTAACAAAAGAAGATGCACCTTCTTTAGCGGTAGTGCCTTGTTTCAATTCTAGGCAGCTTTGCACATTGGCACAGAGGTACTGACGATACGTTCCACCGCCAATGACAGCAACGGTTTTACCCATTAATGCTTGCGCTGCAGGCGATGAGCCTGCTGCGACAACGGTTCCTGCACCTTCATTACCAACAGGAATGGCTTTACCGACTCGGGTTTTAACCGCTGGCATAAATTTAGCCGGAACATCCGCAATAATAGCGGGGCTTTGTTCAGTGCCTGCTTGTGTCGCAGTAGTCATATCTGCAGCGCTGAACAGAACGGCTAAATCAGACGGATTTAATGGCGCAGCTTCAATGCGAATAACCACTTCATCGGCACCTGGTTGTGGCATGTCGATGTTTTTTAACGCAAGCGTTAATTTATTGTCTTCGCTGATCAATGAAGTCAGTTGGATATTGGTATCTGTCATTGGGATTCTCTCCTGTAAAATAATTAATTAATTGAGCCAATCACTTTATGGTATTGGCTATGTTCTGTTTGTAATTGAATTCAAGCCAAACGTCAGTATTGATTGTTTTTATCGCTAATATCATTTCGTATAAATAAGTGTTATCCAGCGTTCGCCGCTTGGATTTGAGCTTTCACTTTTTGCATAAATTCGGGCATGTTTGCTAGGCGATCGGATTCCACCTGTTGGGCAATAACCGTTTGGCTCATGGCATCGTTCCACTGTTTCATGCCTGGTATTTCAGCCAGTACATCCCAGTTAAGCTGGCTCGAGCCAAACGCGCTGACTATGGTGTTGACGTAATAAACGTAGATATCTGCCATGGTGAATTGTTCGCCGGCAATCCAAGGTGAAAACTGACACAAACGACTTAAGCCGGTAATGCCACGGGTTAACACTTGGCGGACCTCAGCGTTAACCGATTCAGGAACTTCTGTGCCAGAAAATGCATAAGGTATAAGTCGTCTGCTTGGCAGTTCAAAATAAAGCTCTGCCATTTTCATAATTTGACGCACAACTGCACGCTCTCCGGCATTTTCAGGGTATAGCGACGTTGCAGGGTAAGTCTCTTCGATAAAGTCGCAAATGACACTCGACTCTGAAATATTCAGTCCTTCAGTCGTTGTGATAGCAGGTACTTTGCCAGCTGGACTGACTTTCAGTAACTCGTCACTACCACCGTAAATAAGGTTTTCTTGAAATGGCAGTTGTTTGTATAGCAGTACATGTTTCACTAGGTTGTAATAGTTGCTAGCTGCAAAACCGTGCAAAGTAATCATAAGTCAGTGTCCATCATTTACGTGAAGGCTGGTGCTACTTGCCGAAAAATGCAATTAACACCTCTTTTTTTAATACGCGGCAACAGGGTTAAGGTTGCAATGTTTAAGTTAACTGTATTATTACCTGTTTTAATTTGGTTATATATAAGGGAAAATGCTAATCACTATTGCTTTTAAGACAACAATAAAGCCAAAGCACTCAGATTTAATGGAGAAGTAAGTTGGATCAACTACGTGCAATGCGGTATTTCAGTAAGGTAGTAGAAACGGGGAGCTTTACCAAAGCGGCGAGTGCGTTTAATGTGCCGCCATCATCCTTGTCCAGACGAGTTGCTGATTTAGAAAAGAGTTTGGGGGCGACCTTGTTAAAGCGTTCGACCCGAATCGTTAAACTAACCGAAGTGGGGCAAATTTATTATAACGATGTACAGCAAATATTGAATCAACTAGCGCAAAGTAATGAAACGGTTCGTAGTTACCAAACAACGCCAATGGGGCGTTTACGGATCAGTTCGATGGTGGGTTTTGGTGAAAAGATATTACTGCCGTTGTTAGATGAATTTAGCGCGTTATACCCTCAAATTGTTTTAGATGTCAGTTTAAGCGACGAGTTATCAACACTCGGACGTGACGATGTCGATATTGCTATTCGCGGTGGTTACGCGCCCAATGAGCGCGTGTTAGCAATAAGACTGATGGACAATGGCTTTATTCCTGTGGCGTCACCAAGTTACATAGAGAAACACGGTGTGCCTAACAATGCGATGGAATTAACGCAACATAATGGCCTGTATTTTAAAGCGCCAACAGGGCCAACGCCTTGGTTATGTAATATGAACGGTCAATGGCATGACGTTTCAGGACCGGCGGTGGCGATTTCAAATAACGGACCCTGGCTGGCGAAAAAGGCTTGTGATGGGGAAGGTATCTTAATGTCAACTCGATGGGCGTTAGCGTCTTATCTTGAGTCTGGTAAATTGCTAGAACTTAAGTTTGAGCATGAGTTAGCTATCACTCAACATTCTGATATGGCGGTTTACTTGCTGTATCAAAAACAGCGCTACTTAGTCCCAAAAGTAAAAGCGGCAGTAGACTTTTTAGTGGAAAGAATAAAAGTAACAAATGATCGTTAGAAAGCGCCATTCTCTTTCGTGGTGCCGTGGAGCTTCATTTCTGATACTTACTTGTTTTGTCATTATGACTTTTAACGTAAATATTTCTTTTGAAGCAAATTAAATAGTCTGTAATGGTCAAGTATTTCTAGAGAGATTTTAAGCCGCTTTTATTCAATATTTTATGCCGCGCACTTCCTACTATTTGGGTGTCAAAGTACTGCAATACGGTCTCCCAAGATTGCTCGGTAAATAAAGCAGAGTTTATTTACTCTTTCAAAATAATGATTAAAAATGGCCAGACCAAGATAAACTATCGTTAGTCTAGAAGGCATGCCTTACTTTAATAGTGTCGGAAGCTATCGCACTTCAAGCTAAAGAAGTGATGTTAATTAATTATAGGTAGGGAGTTGTCCGAGGTTGGATAATAAGCGATTAACTGTAAAAGGAGCTCGTCATGCAGTATAAAAACACTCAGCTTGGAATCGCGATGCTTTCAGTTATGGGAATTGTAACATTAGTGCTTATCTTTGCTTCGGCAACTCAACCTACCGAACCGATCGGATTTGCGTATTTAATTGTAGGTGTGGTTTCAATTCTTTTTTCAGCATTAACAATCAAAGTTGAAGATGGGAAAGTGAAATGGTTTTTTGGTCCAAAATTTTGGAATAAATCAATAAAAATATCTGAAATTGAGTCGACACAAGAGATAAGAACCAAATGGTACTATGGGCTCGGCATCCGGTTAATCTCAACTGGATGGTTATATAACGTTTCTGGTCTAACGGCTGTTGAATTAAAACTTAAAGATGGCACAACGGTTTGTCTGGGTACAAACGATCCAGAAAATCTAATAAAGGCTATTAAGCAAAGTAGCTGACTTGTGTTCGTTCATTGCAAGTTTGAGTCAACTATTTTCCGCCTTTTACTGTGCTCGTTATGTAGTGGTCACTACAGAACGTACAGCTTCAAAACTGGAATCCAAGTTTAATTTTCATAGACAAAATTAACACTTGAATTCGGGGAGTATGCAGCGATTGGATAGAGTCTATAAATTCAAAATTAGTAATATAGTCATAATATAAGGAAATTTATGAAATATTTAGGGTTGATATTTTTATCAATTATAAGCACGACCCTTGGCGCCAACGAAGTTGATCAAAATGGCAAGATATACAATCAGAGGGATTGTTTCTCAGGACCATTTACCAGTTATGATAATTGGATAAATTTCATGGAGAGAAAATTTTCTAGAAAGATTAAAAATCCCGAGTTATTAAAAAATAAAATGGATGGCTTCAAGAAGCAATTTGATAAGGATGAATTTAATACCTACAGCAACAACCTTTCATGTACTAATTTTACATACAATGTCGACGGGACTGATGTTCTTGGTTTTGTCATCAAACCTAAAGAGTCAACTACTGACCTACCTGTAATAGTTTACAATAGGGGCGGGAATGGTAATTTCGGTGGCGTTGTATTTGGTGCAATGATGAACAATCTTTTTCCTATAGCCAATAAGGGATTTGTGATCGTAGGTAGCCAGTATCGAGGCACATTTGGTTCACCAGATAAAGGTGAACAAGATCAATTTGGTGGTTCTGATGTCCAAGATGTTGTTGAACTAGTGAATCTGATTGGAGAGTTTGACGGAGCTGATACAAGTAAAATAGGTATGCTTGGAGCTAGTAGAGGTGGCATGCAATCATTTCTTGCTCTAAAACAACTTGATAATATAAAAGCAGTTGCAACGATTGCACTAAATGCCGATCTAAATGCAGATCTAGCAACGCGACCTGAAATGGAAAAAGTATATAAACACCGAATTCCAGATTACAAAGGAAACGAAAACAAAAAACTCGCTGAAAGGTCAGTTATCAATTGGGTGGACAAACTCCCTTCTGGTGTTCCAATTTTATTAATTCATGGCGAAAATGATGTTCGAGTCTCTGCTTCTCACTCTAAAACATTTGCAAAAGCACTAAAAGAAACTGAGATTGAGCATAAATTAGTAATTTATGATGATAATCACTTCATTTCATCTAACACCGCAAAAGCTCACAATGAGATTACCAAATGGTTTACAGAAAACATGTAAAATCGCAATGAACAATATGGTGTTAATGGGTAATTTCCCTAAAAATAGTATTTTTATTAATAACTTGCTATTGTTTCACTAGGTTTTAAAGTTCCTTTAATAGCTCATTTTAAACGTACGGTTTTATAGAAAATGTGGATAGCAAATGATTGATGCGGTTTGTACTTATGGTGGGCAAAAGCACACTTTTTCAATTTTGAAATTTCAGGCGTTAACTGAAACAGAAATTGAAAAGTTTAGGCAATTTTTACAATGCCCTGAGTGCAAAGGAAAAGCTTACTATCGTAAGAGAAGCTCAGACGGTAAAGCGGCGTGTTTTGGCTCTCGATATCATGTTGCAGAATGCGATGAAGGTCATTTTTCAACTCAACGAGACCGAGAGACTCGGCATAGCGTAGAAGTGAATAAAGTCATTTCAGATGCTGATATTATTAGCATTGATTTCATGTTATCAAACACCAAAAAGCCAGTTACAGAGGTGCAAACTGTTGCCTCTACATCAAGCCTCATCTCAAGCAGCCTCCCAAAAATCGATAATGCCAGTCGTAAACACAATGGCAACAATGAACAAACCAAGGTCAAAGTGCTAGGGCTGGAGAAAATACTCAATAGCCTAATGCGTGGTAGCGACTTAGCTGAGTCGAGTACTTTGATTGAGCTTGATACGGGTTATAAATTCAAAGCGAAGAATTTATTTGTTAACTTTGCCGAGGCTGAGCCAAGCGATAATGCTAAACAGGCAAAGCCTAAAATGTACTGGGGTACGATTTCGCATCTAGACAAAGAACTTGATTGGTTAAATCCATCTGATTGTACTGATGTTGGCATTCCTATCTCTAAATTTAAATCGGCAATATTGGAACGTTTCAATGTATCGGAAGGGCGTCAATTAGAAGGTGCGGGGATTATTTTGTTTGGAAAATGTTTTTGGAACTCAAAGAAGACACGCAAGATAATTGAACTGTGGAATGCAGACAGAATTTTCATATCAGTACTTGAAGACTAATCTGCAATAAGCCGTTTAGCCATTAAAGGCATACAGGCTTATATCACAATATGTTGTTTACAAAATTGAAGCAGTCTTTTGATAAATGGCATGTTTGGTTTTACAGTCGTGTTTGCCGCACTTTTGCTATTGGATTGACCTTTGAGTCGATCTTCTCTTATTTTACGCCGATCATCGGCACGGTTCGCGACTTCAGCGAACTGTTGTCGTTGTGCCAATGTCATGCTTGCCATAAAGCTCCGAAAGGGAACTTTGGGCGTGGCAGCGGCTAGGTTAGTTTTTGGTGTGCTACACATAGTTAAACTCTAGTTGGCAAATACTGGTGTACTTAATAAGACCGACAAGAGTGAGATAACATTTCATTTGTTGAGTAATTTACATTTGGCGGGCGATATCATCACATAAGTACGCTCAGATATTTATCACTTCTATAATTCCCTAAAGTATGTTTTGAGCAACTGTTTTGCTAAATGATTGCTAATAGTTTTGGCAACTATTGACTAAACGTTTGGTAAACTGCTTAGTCTTTGTTTTTATAGCTATTATTGATAATAAAAAGCCCTGAGACGATGACGGCTCAAGGCTTAGATTGATGGCAATGTTGACTAGCAAGATATGTTCACCTTGCTTTTGTTTAGCGCTCAAATTCGGATTCTGTTAAATACGTGCCATACGTTTAAGCAGTAACAACCACAGTATAGGTAGCAGTAAGATATAGAAAAATAGCACTTTTGCACCGATATCACCGTAGAACAAGGTGTTGTTTACAAACCTCACAATACCCATAGGATCCCATGGCATGTAATGGATATTGCCGTGCAATAACATGGCACCTAAAATCATAATGGTAATGGCAATCCATTGTCTTGCGGGCTCGTAACTTCTCACTAGAAACGCAGGGATTAACGCGGCTAAGCCGATACCAACAAAGTTCTGTGCAAGGTGAGCCAGTATTGGATATTCACTGCTATTAAACCACCACAATAAGTTACCAGCAGCAGACTGGCCAATTGCCACGATAGTTAATGCATAATAGCCAATGCTAATGCACAGGCTGAGTATGACTAATTTGATGATATTCATTTATTCCCTTATTGTTTGAACATTCCATTAACGTTTTTTGCAAAACGTTTCAGCAGCTGAGTAGAGGCTACTTTTGTAGTATTGCATTATATCGGCTAAATGCAGCATCGAGATCGGCAATTAAATCGTCGGCATCTTCAAGTCCAATATGTAAGCGTATTAATGGTTTGCTGCTGTCCCATTGAGTAGCGGTACGGATATTGTTAATACCGAATACCCCTAAAATTAAGCTTTCGAAACCGCCCCATGAAAAGCCCATTTTAAAATGGTCCATGTTTTCAACAAAAGCAGTGACTGACGCTAAGTCGCCTTGCTTGAGTACAAACGAGAACAAACCATTACCGCCGCTAAAGTCGCGTTTAAAAAACTCGTGACCTGGGCAAGTATCAAATGCTGGATGACGGACATGATCCACTTCTGCACGAGTCACCAACCAATTCGCCACTTTTAAGGCATTTTTATTATGTTGTGCCATACGTACCCCTAAGGTACGTAAGCCTCGCGCAGCTAAATAGACGTCATCCGGCGAGGTAGTTTGGCCCATTAAGTAACTGTTTTCGCGCAGTTGTTCCCAATGCTGTTCATTGGCAGTGGCGGTACCCATCATCACATCTGAATGGCCGACAATGTACTTGGTGGCGGCTTGAATAGAGATGTCGACACCCATATCAAATGGACGAGAATTAATCGGTGATGCCCAGGTATTATCCAGCATTACAATGACATCATGTTCGTGAGCGATACGGCAAAGCGATGGTACATCCTGCACTTCCATGGTGATAGAACCTGGTGATTCTAAAAATAATACCTTGGTGTTAGGACGAATTAACTCACGAATGCCTGCGCCAATCATTGGGTCGTAATAGGTGGTTTCGATGCCAAAACCTGCTAGCATTTTATTGCATAAATCGCGGGTTGGTTCATAGGCGGTGTCGACCATTAATAAATGGTCGCCACTTTTTAAAAATGACAACAAAGCGCTACTGATCGCGCCCGCACCAGAAGGGTATAATGCAGTGCCAGCACCACCTTCAAGTTCGCATATGGCTTGTTGAAATGAAAAATGGGTTGGGGTGCCGCGACGACCGTAAAACATTTCACCGTTGGTTTTGTTTTTAATCGCAAAACGCATCTCATCCATGGTGTCGAACACCACGGTAGATGCTCTAAATACAGGTGGATTAATAATGCCTTTAGTGAACTTTTTGTCGCGGCCAACGCTAACAATTTGGGTGGCCAGTTTATCGTCTTTGCTCATATTCTTATTTCCATTATGTGTAGAGTCCATGGTTTATGTTTTAGCTAATGTTTATTAGCAAATATCAATGACATGGATAAATGCGCTACGGTGAATGATCTACTGATGTTCATCATCCTAGCACCAACAAACCTAAATAAAAGCGCCTAAATGCTGTGGTTGACTATTTTTCATCACTCAAGGGTAACGTCAGGCATATTTCAACCCCTTCAATGTCGTTCTCTATTATGTTGGTTGCTTTAATGCTGCCATGGTGAAAGTCGGTAACTAATCGGGCAATGTATAAGCCTAAACCAAGATGAGGCTTACCATTAATACCTTGAGGCCTGATAGACACCATAGATTCAAAAATTTGGCTGTTCATGTCTTTTGGCAGTAAGGGACCGATGTTACTGACTTTTAATATTGCCTGTTTATGATATTGGGTCAGGCTGACGGTGATGGCACTGTTGGGCTGATGAAATTCAATGGCGTTGTTGATCAGTTTATCCATTAATTGGGCGATGTATTCCGGTACACCGTCGCAAGACATGGCTTTATCTTCAATGTGGATGCTAAAGAGCTGGTCTGGATAAGTCATTTGATAGCCTTGCATACAACCGCTAATCACTTTCTTTAATGAAAAACGACAGCTTTCAGCTTGGGTTAAACTGGCTTCCAAGCGAGTTGCTTCGCTTAAGTTATTTAAAATAAGGTGTAGGCGGCTGACACCTTCTTGGGCACGGCTAACATATTTTTGTGATTGCTCGTCCAGTTGTTGCAAGCCTAAGTGTTCAAGTGAGCTGCGCACCACGGCAACAGGGGTTCGAAGTTCGTGCGATAAACGCGACGACATGTTTTCTAAATAATGAGTGTATTGCCCAAGGCGGCTGACAATACTTGAAAAGCTGCGTGACAAATCACCGATTTCATCTCGGTTTTTTGATGCCACAATCTGCTGTCTTACTCGGCCCTGGCTGTCGATGGCGAGTTCAGCCTGATCACGTAAACGGCGAATGCGGCTTGAAATACTCGAGGCAAAAATAAACAAGGCTAATGTGCCCATGCTCATAATAGTTAATATGACGTTAAACAGTTTTTCCAGGGCGCGGTTACGCAGGCTGCGAATGCCGTGAGTGGTTTCTTCTGCAATAACTACCCCCATGACTTTATCGTCAATCCATATAGGGCTTGCTGCTGCTAATACCACGGCTTTGTTGTCTGGGGTTAAGCGCCATGTAGAGCCTTGTTTGCCGCTTAAAGCTTTTTCAATATGGCTGCCAGTGAGTTCAGTTGAATCTTGCAGTGAATCGATAAAGTCTTGTGGCGGACGAGTTAATATTTTGTAGTATAACGGCAGAATATATTGCTGCTTAAAGTGCAGCCAAAACGACTCAGGTTGATTGACCTCGATATCATCTGCCCAGGTGTTGGACGATGAACGAATATCACCAGATTTTGCCAGTACGCGGCCATGATTATCGACGACCCAAATTCGTGAGCTGTTGTGGCTCATGCCTTTAATGATATTTTCAATTTCAGGCGAGGGCACTAACACCGTGCCTAAACTGGCTACTGAGTCGGTGGCTGAGGTACCGATAACATTCACTAATTGACGTGTTTTTGTATCGTTTACATTATGAATCGCAAAGCCTAATTTGCTGCCTACCATTTCGAGTGGCAGTCTAAACTCAATATTGTATCCCTTGTCGGTTTTTAACCACTGGCCTTGAATGCGCACTTCTGGGGTAACGGGCATCGATTGGCTCGGGTCGGCGGGTAATTCAAACGCACTAAGCCAACCACTTTGGGTATTGGCAATAATATAACGCCTGAACATGCCATCGGGCGATTGAGTTGCCATGACTAAGTGATCGTTTCTATCAATGCGTAAGCTTTTACGGTTACGAAAAATCAGGTTCGGGTCATTGACGTTGAAAAAGCCGTATAAATAGCCGCCGTATTTGCCCACCATATGACTAAAGCTAATATCGATTGGCTCAGTTTCGCTGCGCTGATAAATAACATGTTTGTCTGAATAGTTGAGGGTGCGATGTTGGTATAAGTCCCAGTCACTCAGTTTACCGTCGAGTTGAATGGGCCCAGCTAACGGGTAGGCGTATAAGTCGCGGCCTTTTTCAACTTGGTTTAAAAAGCTGGCTTGGTTATCAAATAATTTTGGTCGCTCATGTAGCGCCGTAGCAAGCGCTTGAGTGGTGCCTTCAAGGGTTTTTTCTTGGCCATAACGCAGGTACTTTTCCATTTCCCACACGTATTCATACCCAAGCCATGGTAGGCAGAGTAAAAACAGCGACAAAATGACGACCTTGGCACGCAGCCCTATCGGTAAATTCATCTGTTAGATATTGTCCCAGCGGTAGCCCATGCCATAAACGGTATCGATACAGTCAAATTCAGCGTCGATGACGATAAACTTTTTCCTAATGCGCTTAACGTGCGAGGTGATCGTGCTGTCGTCGACGTAAATTTTAGCTTCTTGCATTAAATCCTGACGGCTGCGCACATGTCCTGGATGTTTGGCCATGGCATGAACCATCCAAAACTCGGTCACGGTCAGTTCAATGGGTTGCGATTTCCAATATACCTGAATGCGATTGCCATCGATGGTGAGGTGGCCGCGCTCAAGTAAGTTGTCTTCTATTGGGCTTGAACCGATTAATTCTGAACGGCGAAACAGGGCGGCAATACGGGCCATTAAATGGGGGAAACTGACTTCTTTTGTTAAATAATCATCGGCCCCTAAACGCAGACCACACACGGTGTCAAAGTCACTGTCGCGTGCGGTTAAAAAGATGATTGGTAGGCTGCTCGACATTGCACGCAGTGCCTGGCATAGGGTAAAACCGCCGTCTATTTCATGTTCTAAGCCAATATCAATAATGGCTAGGTCTGGTAAGCGGGCATTAAAGGCGAGCATGGCTGCGGGGCGATTTGCATAGGCTTGAACACTATACCCTTGCTGTTGCAGGACATCTTTGTAGTTTTCGCGGATAGCGGCTTCGTCTTCAACAATGGCAATTCGTTTCATGGGATGATTTCAATTAATAAGCTGATAATTAGATACAGTACTGACTATACAGGATTTTATGGTCCAAAAAAGCCGTTGACGGCAATTGCCATATTGTTGCCACATTTGATCGCCACATTGCCATTTTTGCTCCCCAATAAAGCCACCTATGAGGTGTTTAATAGCGACATAGAGTTAATCAGCAACGCATTAACTCATGTATTGATGATAACCATCATTTTTTAAACAACCACTTTAAACAACCGCTAAAAGGGATTCTTTATGAAAAAGCAACTTATTGCCGCAACAATTATTTCTACCATGATGATTTCAAACGTCAGTTGGGCAAATGACAATGACCATGGCATGAGCGAAGAGCGCGAACACACAGAAGAGCTAGTGGGTTTGAGCTCTGGGATTTTACTCGGTGCTGTTATCGGCGGCCCAGTGGGTGCCATTATTGGTGCATTTACCGGTACGTTTATTGGTAAGTCGGTTGGCGATGAAGCAGAACTCAGCGTCCAGAAACAACAATTAGTGCAGCAAGAACAAAAATTAACGCAAACTAACGAGCAATTAATGGCATTGAGCACTAAGCAGCAATCGTTGGAGCAAGTGTCGGAGAAATATTATCAATTACAGTCTAACTTGGCTGAACAAAAAGCGAATCAACAACAAACGCTTAATGAGTTAACCATTGGAATGAATGTGCAGTTTAAAACCGGTTCGAGCCATATTGAGCCGTTATTTGAACAACAATTAGATAATGTGGCTTACATGATGAGCTTGTCACCAGAATTGACCATAGATTTAACGGGTTATGCCGACCGCCGTGGCGATAATGATTTCAACCAAGCCTTGTCTGAACAGCGTTTAGCTGAAGTGACACAATACTTAGTTACCCAAGGCATTGCCCGCGAGCGTTTGCATGGACAGGCTTATGGTTCAACGTTGCCAATGCACCAGGAACAAAATTTTGAAAACGACTTTTTTGATCGTCGGGTGACGCTCAAGTTATTAGCCCCAGGTGCTGAACTTGCTGCTAACTAAATTTACACGTCGATTTTCCTTTTTGTTTTGAATATTACCCATCTAGGCGCAAACATTGATGTTGTAGCCTAAATGGGTGAGGAGCGAGTATGCGCCCGTTGTTTTTAATCTCACATTTGTCTATTAAACCTGTTTGTAAATCGCTGTGTTTTGGTTTGTTGTTTGTCATTTATGCCAGTATTACAACGGCATTTGCATCACCGTCAGGGTATCAAGATGACGATATCACTCAAGGAACATTAGAGTACTTTCAACAAAATCAAGTGATACAAGCTTTTGCGCTAGATACACAAGTGAGCATGGATGTGTCGGGATTACTCAATCGGGTCACCGTTAAGCAAGTGTTTATCAATGATTCTGATCAATGGGTGAATGGGCGATATCTATTTCCGTTACCTGAAACTGCAGCTGTCGATAGCATGCAGTTACGCATTGGCGACAAAGTCATAGCAGGACAAATACAACCTAAAAAACAAGCATTACAGACTTTTGAAACTGCCAAGAAACAAGGTAAACAAGCGAGTTTGTTACAGCAACAACGACGCAACTTGTTTACCTCAGATGTGGCCAATTTAGGGCCACACGAGCAACTCGTGGTAGAAATTAGTTATCAACAAAAGGTTGAGTATCGTGATGGGCTGTTTAGTTTACGTTTTCCATTAGCGATAACACCGCGTTATAACCCGCAAGCAGATCGCACTACCGAGCAGCCGCCATTGGCCATGCCATCGAGCGCTAATACGGCGATGTCTGTTAAACACGTCAGGCCGGAACTAAATGTGAAGATGCAGGTGAACATTGATGCCGGTTTTGAACTAACGTCATTAAACAGTCTTTATCATCCGATTAAACAGTCTATTGCCGGTAATCATTACAGTGTTAACTTTGACGGCAAGCAAATTGCTGACCGTGATTTTGTGCTGCAATGGCAAGCTAATGTAGGGGCAGTACCACAAGCCGCGACGTTTTATCAAACCGGTAAAACCCATGCAGCTGACAATAGCGATGAGCGTTCAGAAACAGCACAAAGACAACCTAATCCGGTTGATAATAATATGTACTCGTTAGTGATGTTAATGCCGCCGAGTGTGGAAGTGAGCGAGCAACACCTTATTGCCAGAGAACTGATTTTAGTTATCGATACGTCTGGTTCTATGTCTGGCCAGTCTATTACTCAAGCCAAGCAAGCATTACAGTTCGCACTAGCGGGACTGCGTGACATCGACAGCTTTAATATTATTGAATTTAATAGTGACGTAACAATGTTATCTGCCACGCCATTGTCGGCTAATAGCCGTAATATTGGTAAAGCAAACCGATTTATTCAGTCATTAGATGCTGATGGCGGCACCGAAATGCGCAGTGCATTACAAACTGCGCTGGTGGACAGCGTACAGCAAGATTCAGATCAAACCGATGCTCACAGCGAAATGTTACGCCAAGTGATTTTTATGACCGACGGTGCCGTTGGCAACGAACATGAGTTGTATCAGCTTATTAATGATCAATTGGGTGACAGCCGATTATTCACGGTCGGAATTGGCTCTGCGCCGAACTCCGATTTTATGCGCCGAGCGGCAACAATGGGTCGAGGAACATTTACCTATATTGGTAAAGAGTCTGAAGTGCAGCAAAAAATTGAACAATTACTTAATAAAATTGAGCAACCCGTGCTGACCAATATTGGCTTGTACTATCTTGATGGCAGTGTCCCGGATTATTGGCCGACCACCATTAGCGATTTATACCAAAATGAACCCCTTTGGGTAAGTATTAAATCGGCGTCACACCAACAACAGCCCATCATAGTGTCTGGCAATATTAATGGTCAATATTGGCAGCAACAACTTGATTTTGAAGAGAACCAAGCAGCTAAGGGGATTGATTTGTTATGGGCAAATGCGCAAATAACATCACTTGAGCTTTATAAAGACAATGCCAGCCGCGACCGCGTCAATAAGCAAGTAGAAGCATTAGGCTTGTTGTATCACTTAGTGACCAGTCAGACCAGTTTAGTTGCGGTGGATGTGACACCGGTTAACCCATTAATTGATAGCCCTATAGATGTGCAGTTACAGCCGCATATGCCCCATGGATTAAATGCTGCTCAGTCGTCGCAAGTATTGCCACAAACCGGTACCGCTAGTCGATTATGGTTATTAATTGGTTTTAGTTTGCTTAGCTTAGGATTGTTGCACTATTTATGGTTAAGGCAGCGCTTACCAGGCCAATTGTTAGTGATTGAATCACATGATTAAACAGGAGCGGAAATATGCAGCGAACAATATCACCGACCAAGCATTGGATTGTGATTGTGCTTCTAAGCGTACTGGGATGTGCATTATTATTACAGGGAGGTTATATGCAAGCTAAAGCCCATTTTGCCCAGTTTTTAATTGAACGGGCTTTTGAAAAAACCTTGGCAGATAGCCAACCACATAAACCCTGGTCTTGGGCAGACACTCATCCGGTAGCTAAGATGCGTGTGTTGCAACAACACAATGATAGCTTGCAACCTTTAGGCAGTGACTTGTACGTATTAGCGGGGGCCTCTGGGCGTAATTTAGCCTTTGGCCCTGGATTAATGTTAGCGGGGGCGGCGTTGGGTGAGCAGGGCAATATGATAATTGCCGGCCATCGAGACAGTCATTTTATGCGTTTACAATACGTTAAGGTTGGCGACATGATTGAGCTTTATAGCACTGCAGGTGAGCGAGTGTTATATCAAATTACTACCACGCATGTGGTGCATGAAACCGACTTAGATGTGCTGGCTCCCACAGCAGAAAGTCATTTAACCTTGATAACCTGTTATCCGTTTGACCAACTGAGTGGCAATGCCGAATATCGCTATATTGTTGAAGCTAAACCAATCGTTACAAAACCGCGATACAGTGTGAGTTAGCTATTTATGGCCACTCGTCTTAATTGCAATAAAAAAGCAGAGCCCAGTAGGACTCTGCTTTTTTGTGTCAGACAACCTGTAATTAGGCTCTCATTGATTTTTCACCTCGGGCTAAACCAACCACACCAGAACGCGATATTTCAATCACTTTGGTCATATCGGTGATCGCATGGATAAACGCATCAATTTTATCACTGGTTCCGACCATTTGGATCGTATAAATATTGGCGGTAACATCAACGATTTGGCCACGAAAAATATCCGCAGTGCGTTTGACTTCTTCGCGTTGATCGCCTTGAGCTTTCACTTTAACTAAGGCAATTTCACGTTCAATATAGGCCGACTCGGTAATGTTAGCCACTTTCAAAATATCGATAAGCTTATGCAATTGTTTTTCAATTTGCTCAAGAATATTGGCATCAGCAATCACGGTAATATTTAAGCGTGACAAGGTCACATCTTCAGTTGGCGCAACGGTTAAGCTTTCGATGTTGTAACCGCGTTGAGAAAATAATCCCACCACTCGTGACAAAGCGCCTGGTTGGTTTTCAAGTAATACAGAAATAATACGACGCATTAGCTTTTCTCCGTTTTGCTTAGCCACATTTCGTTCATCGCGCCGCCGCGAATCAGCATTGGGTACACATGTTCAGTCTCGTCTACGCTGATATCAACAAACACTAACTTGTCTTTCATCGCCAACGCTTCAGCGAGCTTAGATTCAAGTTCATCTGGATGATTAATGTTCATTCCCACATGGCCATAGGCTTCAGCAATTTTGGCAAAGTTAGGCACAGCATCCATATAAGAATGGGAATGACGACCTGAATAAATCATGTCCTGCCACTGTTTCACCATGCCAAGGAAGCGGTTGTTTAAGTTGATAATTTTAACTGGAGTATCATATTGCAGTGCCGTTGAAAGCTCCTGAATATTCATTTGGATAGAACCATCACCCGTAACGCACACTACAGTCGCTTCAGGGAACGCCATTTTAACGCCCATTGCCGCAGGCAAACCAAAGCCCATGGTGCCTAATCCACCTGAGTTAATCCAACGGCGTGGTTTATCGAACGGATAATATAACGCGGCAAACATTTGATGTTGGCCGACATCCGACGCCACATAAGCGTCACCATTGGTGAGTTTGTACAATGTTTCAATAACTTGCTGTGGTTTGATTCTATCTGTAGTGCGATCGAACTCTAAGCTCTTTCGTGAACGCCAAATTTCAATGTCGCTCCACCATGCTGCCATAGCAGTAGCATCATTGGTGTCCTTGGATTCATCAAGTAGATCTAACATGCCGTCTAAAATATTGTCGGCAGAGCCAACAATTGGAATATCGACCCGAACCGTTTTAGAGATAGAAGATGGATCAATATCGATGTGTAAAATGGTGGCGTTAGGACAATATTTTTCAACATTGTTGGTGGTGCGGTCGTCAAAACGGACCCCAATACCAAAGATTAAATCGGTGTTGTGCATTGCCATATTCGCTTCGTATAAACCATGCATTCCTAGCATGCCTAAACTCTGCTTATGGGTGCCAGGAAACGCGCCTAAGCCCATCAAGGTACTCACGACAGGGATGTTTAAACGTTCGGCAAGGGCAAGTATTTGTGCATCGCAACCCGAAATAATCGCGCCACCACCGACATATAATACCGGTTTTTTAGCCGCTAACAGGGCTTGTAAACCGCGACGAATTTGGCCTTTATGACCCGATGTAGTGGGGTTATACGAACGCATTTTAACGCTGTCCGGATAAACATAATCATGCAGTATATCTGGGCTTAAACAGTCTTTAGGCAAATCAATGACCACAGGGCCAGGGCGACCGGTAGCGGCAATGAAAAAGGCTTTTTTAACTGTTTCTGGAATGTCTTTTGCGTCTGTTATTAAAAAACTGTGCTTAACGATTGGGCGAGAAATACCAATCATGTCGCATTCTTGGAAGGCATCATTACCAATCAAATTACTCGGCACTTGACCAGACAACACAACCAGTGGGATTGAATCCATGTAAGCAGTGGCAATACCAGTAATAGCATTGGTAGCACCAGGGCCTGAAGTGACTAACACGACGCCAACTTTGCCAGTTGCACGGGCATAACCATCAGCCATGTGCACAGCGGCTTGTTCATGACGAACTAGGATATGTTCAATACCAGATATTTTATGCAGAGAATCATAGATGTCTAATACCGAACCACCGGGATAACCGAAGATATGGCTGACACCTTCATCTATTAATGAGCGCACGATCATACTCGCGCCAGAAAGCTTTTCCATGAAATGAATCCTTGTTAAGTTACCGTATGGTAAACAGTATCTTGTATACAACGACGGTAATCGTTTTAAAAAATAAGTTTGAAGGATAATCCAAACTCGAAGATTGAAATTGCTGTCGCAATATTCAATGGCTGGTTTCATTGTTACTGAACAAGTAACTAGCCTCCATCTTATGTAAATTTATTTTTACTGCAACCCCTTTAGTTAATTATTTTTCAAGGTTGAAATCATTTCATGTTTATGGGCTGTTTTTGGTTGTTGTGATGAGTTTGATGTTTAAGTGCTGCTATTTGCTCGGCGAAAGGGGATTGATAGTGTCTATCACCAATAATAAGGCAATAAAAAGACCACTAAAATAGTGGCCTCTGCATAATGTTATTTCAGAAATATTTTGCGTTATTCAGTTTTAGGTAAGGTACTTTGAAAAAACTGACATAATCCGACTAGCAATATTGCGCCAAGCATCAGCGCTGAAAAGGGCACGGCAGTACCATCATAAAAGTACGCCAACAGTGGCCCCGCTACTGCACCAAAACCAAATCTTAGCGTACCAATGACGGCAGTTGCGGTGCCGGTTTCTTGCTTGAACTTCATTAATACAATGGCGTCTGCATTGACCGACATTACCCCGAGCGAACCCATTAAAGGGATAAGCATTAACACGGTAAAATGATAACTTAAATCAAGTAAATTAACCGCTAGTAGGCCGGTTGCGGCAATGACGCCGAAGAATGTTGCTACGTGTAACATCCGTTTTGAGCCGAATCGGGTTACCACTCTAGAGTTAACAATATTGGCGAGCATCAAGGCTCCCACATTGGTGCTAAATAAAATCGCAAACAGCGATTTATCTAAATTAAACACTTCCATGTAAATAAATGGCGAAGCGGTTAAGTAACAAAAGAAAGCAAATGACGTTAATACACCGCTGGATAAATTCAGTTTGACGCCATTGCGAGCAAAGACTGTGTAGTAACCGCCTAAAAATGTCTTTTGACTGCGACTGCCAAGATCTTTATCGCTGGGCATTTTTAGTTTAAATAATACTAATACCAATAATGTGATGGCATAACAACTTTGGCTTAAAAAGATAAGATGCCAATCACCGAGCTCCATAATTAAACTGCCTAAAGTAGGGGCGAGCAATGGTGCTAACATCATGATAAGACTTACATAAGACATACCTTTGGCGGTGTTGTCGCCATAGATCTCTTTAATATAACCCGGTACCACAACCGTGGCAGCTGCGCCAATGAGAGCTTGTGCAAAACGCAATATTAAAAACTGTTCAATACTGGTACTAAGTGCAATTAACAAACTGATAATGGTGAAACCTAACAACCCAAAAATCACCAGTGGTCGACGACCAATTTTATCGGCAAGGGGGCCAAAAATCAGCATGCCTAAGGCATAACCTGCAAGATAAATACTGAGTGACTGTTGTACTGTGGTGATGTCGGTCTCAAAACCTAATGCCAGCATGGACATTGCCGGTAAGTACATGTCTATGGCTAAAGGCGTAATGGCGACAATAGCGGCAAGCATAGGGATTAGCATCGCTAAGTGGGGAATACCCGCAGAGACTGGAGACGAGTCGAATTTTGATGGCGATACCACGTGAACCTCATGTGCTTTAGGTGTTGCAGACGATGCTAATTTAATCAACGCTAGTTTACCACGATATTAGACATTTACTGCGGCTGATTTTGTAATGAATAATATGTACAGATTGTGCTTACATTTTCATTATATTGATTTTTATTGATGGCACATAAATGCAACATTATTGTCATTAAAGCTTCATTGTTTTTGATTAGATTATTCGCTTTAGATTACCAACCTCTATTCGGAACTTTAGTTTATGATGCGCTTTGTTCAAGGAAAAACGGCACTGTTAGTGTCTGCAATAATGACCGCCATGCTACTAACAGCGTGCGATGGCGATGACGGCCAAATGGGCTCAAAGGGTGATAGTGGCGTAGATGGAGCCAGTGGTAATAATGGTTTATCTGCTTTGGTTAGTGTAACCCCTCTTGCTGTAGGTCATGCTCAGTGCGCGTTTGGTGGTCAGCAAATTGACACTGGATTAGACACTAATAGTAACGGCGTATTAGAGATGAGTGAGGTTGATAGCAACCAAACTCAAACGATTTGTAATGTTACTCAAAATACTTTGGCAGTTGATTTAGTGGGGCGTTATCAGTCTGGTGTTTATGGCTTAAGTGCTGCAGAAATTGTCGATTATCATCCGTTGAGTCAGAGCGCATTTGTGGTGAATGCTCAAAGTGGCAAAGTAGATGTACTCGATTTATCGACATTAACTCAAACAGCCGTTCAAGATGAAGCAGGCTACAGTTTAAATAATATTGCCAAAAAGACCGAATTGAATATTAGCGTCGATACCGGGTTAACCTTACTGGGCGCCGTGAACAGTGTCAGTGTCTCGGGTAATTTGTTAGCGGCAGCCGTTGAGCGAGGCGATGCGTTAGGTAACGCTACTCAAGGTAATGGTATAGTGGCGTTCTATCGATTATCTGAAAGCGCATTACCCGTTTATTTGTCGTTTGTTGAGGTGGGTGCATTACCTGATAATGTCACTTTTAGCCCTGACGGTAGTGTGTTGTTAGTTGCCGGTGAAGGTGAGCCTAATAGCGCTTATGATGTTGACCCTGAAGGTTCTGTTGCGTTAATTGCCATTGAGGGTGGTGTGCCAGCAACCACGGCAACTGTCATTGATTTTAAAGATTTTAATATTGGTGGTACGCGTAATTCAGAGCTTAATCCATTGATTAAAATTAATGGTCCTGGCGCGAGTGTGGCGCAAGATTTAGAACCTGAGTACATTTCAGTGTCAGCTGACAGTCAATTTGCGTATGTCAGTTTACAAGAAAACAATGCTATTGCTGTGATTGATATAGCAACAGCAACGGTAAAGCGTATTATTGCATTAGGGCTTAAAGATTTTGGTTTAGACGCTAATAAAATTGATGCCAGTGACAAAGACGATGCCATAAATTTACAAGCTTACGAAGGTGTTTATGGTATGTATCAGCCTGATACTATTGCTAGTTATCGATGGAATAATACTGATTTTATCGTAACGGCCAACGAAGGTGATGCCCGCGACTATGACGGTTTTTCTGAAGAAGCTCGAGCTGAAGATTTGAATTTAGACCCTAACCATCCGCAGTTTGCTGCCGCACAAGATAAAACCCAACTTGGGCGCTTAAAAGTCACCACGAGTATGGGCGATGAGAATAATGATGGCTTAATGGATAAAATAGTCGCTTACGGTGGCCGTTCATTTTCGATTTGGACTGCAGAGGGGCAACAAGTTTTTGACAGTGGCAGTGATTTCGAGCGTATTACCGCGGCGTTATTAGCGATGAACTTCAATAACAACAACGATGAAAACAAAGGTGATAGCCGCAGCGACGACAAAGGCCCGGAGCCAGAGGCATTAGCTATTGGCCAAATAGGTTCACATACTTATGCCTTTATTGGTTTAGAACGCACCGGTGGTTTTATGATCTACGACATTACTAACCCTTTTGCCGTATCGTTTGTCGATTATGTTCGTAATCGTAATTTTGATGCCGACTTTGCCATTGATACCGACACCGGCGAAGTAGAAGGTGATGCCTCTTTAGCGGGTGATTTAGGTCCTGAGGGGATGAAGTTTATTGCTAGTCAATACAGCCCTACCGGATTGCCATTATTGTTAATTGGTAATGAAGTCAGCGGCACCACTGTGGTATATCAATTACGTTTACAGTAACGATATCGCTACTTCTGTATCATTATGGCTATTTTATATTAGCCACAAATTAGTAACTCAAAACGCCAAGTCTAACTCGCTTGGCGTTTTTTATTGGATGAAATTTTATTTATCGTTGGTGAATATGTCGTAATTAATTTGAAATAAAACTATGATAACAACCTGCTTTATTATTATTGAGGTTGTTGTGTTACTGAGTCGGTTATATGGATTTATGCCTGGTTTAGAAACCTTTTCTCGTTACGAGCGAAGCTGGCTTAAAGATGATGTTCGTGCTGGTTTATCTGTTGCTGCAGTCGCTTTACCCGTGGCAATTGCGTATGCGCAGTTAACGGGCGTGAATGCAGCTGTAGGTTTGTATTCATGCGTGTTGCCGATGCTCATCTACGCCTTATTTGGCACCTCAAGACAACTAATCGTTGGCCCTGATGCTGCAACATGTGCGGTAATTGCCGCCGTTGTGACCCCTCTAGCGGCCGGCGATAGCCTAAAACATTGGCAATTAGTGATGACCATGACCGTGATGACAGGGTTTTGGTGCTTGATTGCAAGTCGATTTAAATTAGGCGTGTTAGCCGATTTCTTATCCAAACCCATTCTGATGGGGCTGCTTAACGGTGTCGCTATTACCATTATTGTGGGGCAATTCTCAAAAATATTCGGTTTTACCTTTGATGAAAAATACTTGCTTGAACGCCTAGGCGGTGCGCCAAGTTATTTATCACAAACTCACATACCGACATTGATGATGGCCATTCTCACTGTGGTTGTTTATTTTGTGATGAAGCGGTTAAAACCGACATGGCCAGCATCAATGTTTGCAATTGCAGTCGGTGGTGCATTTGTGTGGGCTTTTCATTTAACCGATTATGATGTGGCGGTTATTGGTAGCGTGGCAGGTGGTTTGCCATCATTTCAAGCTCCTGTGTTTAACATAGGTATTGCGCGTGAATTAGTGATGCCGGCACTCAACTTAGCCATGGTCAGTTTTGTGAGTATGATGCTGACCGCACGCAGTTTTGCTGCTAAAAATGGTTACGACATTGATGCCGACAAAGAGTTTAAAGCCTTAGGCTTAGCCAATATTGCTTCTGCATTATCGCAAGGTTTTGCCGTGAGTGGTGCCGATTCTCGTACTGCGGTGAACGATGCTAACGGCGGTAAAACTCAGTTAGTATCGGTAATTGCTGCGGTGTTAATCGCCGTAGTGGCGGTGTTTTTAACCGCGCCGTTAGAGTTTATTCCCAGTGCAGCGCTCGGGGTAGTATTAGTGATAGCGTCTGTGCACCTTATCGACTTAAAAGCGATTTGGGGCTTACGTTTACGTGATCGCCAAGCCTTTTATTTAGCTTTAACCACTTTCCTCGCAGTACTTTTTATTGGCGTGATCCCTGGGATTACGCTGGCAGTGTTATTAGGATTGTTTCAGTTTCTTCGTACGGTTATGCGACCGACGGATCAAGTGTTGGGGCTGGATGCAAAAGGCATTATTCGCAGCTTAGATAGCAGCGACAAAGCCTCATCGGTACCTGGCGTGTTTATTTATCGGTTCAATTCTCCGCTAACCTATTTTAATGCCACCTACTTTAAACGCCGTTTACTGGAACGCTTTGCTCGGCAGAACCAACTTGAAACGGTCGAATGTGTGATTATAGATGCGGTACCTTGCTTTACTCATTTAGATCTAAGCGTAATGGCAATGCTGACCGACATCGATGTGTTATTAAGAAAGCGTGGTGTCAGTTTAGTGTTGGCAGGGCGTAAGCGGCAGTTAATTAGCTGGTTTGAACAAACAGATATGGTGTCGGGCGAAGAAGGTATTACTATTCGCTCAGATTTATATCTCGCTCTAAAAATGCAACAAAGCCATGTTGCAGCCTGTGAGGCACAAAAGCTTGATGATAGTCATAGCGATGATTCAACCGAGGCCGTATTAACACATAGTCAAATTTAACCATTAGGTTTAGCTGGTACTGTGTGTTAGCTTGGTTTAAGTTTATGAATTTTAATGATTTTAATAAATGTTGTTCATGGCGGTTTTATTCTATAAAATCGCCGAAAATAACCAAGGTATGGCAATCATACTTTGTAATGACGCCCCCTCGAAAATCAGGCCCTTAATTTCCTTTCTGTGCCCTTGAGTAAAGTAAAAAGCGTAGTCTTTCTGTTGGATGTGGCATATATGGTTTCGCAAGTAAGTGAAGCAATGCTGGATGTGATCGCAGATGCGTTAGTCGATAAAGGGTATATCCTTTTATCTGATATCATTCCTGATTATGTAAGTTTAGCCTTGCTTGAAAAAGTGCAAGCTCAGCAAGATATTGATTTTAAAAAAGCCGCCATTGGTCGAGGGATTGAACAACAAATCAATACTGAAATTCGCTCGGATAAAATTAGCTGGTTAGACAATCAAGATCATACCGACCGTGAATATTTATCGATTATGAGCCAATTGAAAGACGGGCTAAATCGTCGTTTGTTTATGGGGCTGTTTGACTTTGAAAGTCACTATGCTGTTTATGAGCCTGGTGCGTTTTATAAAAAACACCTTGATTCACTTCATGGCAGCCAAAATCGTATTTTATCGACAGTATTTTTCTTGAATCCAGATTGGCAAGACAGCGATGGTGGCGAATTGATCATTTATGATGAGTTTGATGCACCTTTAGAAGTCGTTAATCCTAAAATTGGTACCTTGGTATTGTTTTTAAGTGAACGCTTTCCGCATGAAGTCAGGCCGACCACAAAAACCCGTAATAGTATTGCCGGCTGGTTTAGGGTGAGTAACGCGAATCACGGTTTTTAATTCTACCGTTGGCAAGGGATCCATCTTTAGTGATTGGTTGTAGCAACAGCAAAACAATGTTTTTACGCTATAGATAAAAACATTGTAGTTGCTGGCTGTAAATCTATATGCAGTTAAGGTAATGTAACCTTTTACTATAAGGAGCGTTAATTTGAGCTGGATTAATAGACAAGATTGCTTAATGGGCGAACATGTTATCCTAGAGCCACTGTCTTTCGATCACGTTCCTGGATTAACTGTGGCTGCCAGTGATGGCGATTTGTGGACATTATGGTTTACGCAAATTCCTAATGCCGATGGTATGAAAGCGTATGTCGAGCACGCTTTAGCTTGTGA
Source organism: Shewanella sp. S1-58-MNA-CIBAN-0166 (assembly GCF_040310085.1). NCBI lineage: Bacteria > Pseudomonadati > Pseudomonadota > Gammaproteobacteria > Alteromonadales > Shewanellaceae > Shewanella > Shewanella sp. S1-58-MNA-CIBAN-0166. Next base: position 25,536 of record NZ_JBEOPN010000002.1, read on the forward strand.
AAACAAAGGCGAAGCGGTCGCGTTTGCGGTGCGTGATAAAGTCTCTGGCAATATTATTGGTTGTACTCGAATTTGCCACTGGGACCAACCTAATCGTAGACTCGAAATAGGCTACACTTGGTACGCTAAATCTTATCAACGTAGTGCTATTAATACTGAGTCCAAGTTATTATTACTCCGCTATGCATTTAATACCTTAGATGCTATCGCGGTCGAATTCAGGACGCATTGGCATAATCATGCCTCTCGAAACGCTATCGCACGGTTGGGTGCTAAGCAAGATGGCATTATACGCAATCATAAAATTCAAGCTGACGGGACTATTCGTGACACTGTGGTGTTTTCGATTATTGAAACCGAATGGCCTCAAGTTGAACAATTTTTAACATCTCGCTTAGCGCATTATCAATCGTTAACTTTATCTCCAAATTTCTAAAAACGAAGGGAAACAACCATGAACAAATCTGCTATGTGGGTTTTTACTGTGTCGGCTATATGCATGAGTGTAACTGCACACGCAGAAGATGCTGCAGAAAAAGCATTCACTGATGAACTACTTGAATGTGCAGCGTATTATCAAATTAGCTCGGAAGCGATTGCTGCGATGAATGCCCCACAAATGAAAGCGGTGGGTGATCGTTTAAAAACCTCTGCAATTGATGCCGTGGCGATAGCGGGTAAGTACCGTGCCCCAGAGCAAGTTGAAAAAGATGTTGTTGCTGCTAAACAAAAGCAAATTGATAAATTAGCTGGGTCGAATAACTTAGGCGCATTGATGTCAAAATACAAAGACTCTTGCAAATCGATTGTCACAGACCCACAGAAGCGCTTAGATTATTGGGTTATGGCGACCATGTAATGGTTTGTTAGATATAGACATAGACATAACCACGTAGAGGCAACTCTCGTGGTTATTTTTTTAGCCATTGCCCTTGTGGCGTTTGGATCATATGCCCAGGTTCCGCTGCTTCAATCGCTTTTTGAGCAGCAAGAGTGGCAATTTTATCTAGGCTAATTTTATTTCTCTCAGCGATGAGTTGATAATAGTGTTTGCGTTTGGTATTAACCGTAAGTACTAGCTGTTGTGTTTCTTTTGATGGAATGACAACACCTAAATAACCGTTTGTTTGCTCACCTACTAGTCTGGCCGTTTTGGCTTGTTGCAATGTCATTGCCCAAGCAGTGGCACACCATAATAAACTGGTTAAGCATACGGCAGTGGCTAAAGCGAATCTAGATTTCATCTTGATAACCTCTGCTTAAAATAACTCGTCATTCTCAAGTAAATTATTGAGTTCTTTTTCCACTTTAATTCTAATTTCATGCTCAATTTTAACATTTAAGTTAATGACAATTGGCTTGTCAGGTGGCTCTATCTTTACGGTAGGCGTACAAGCTGATAACCATAACGATGCCATTATGGTGCTGATACTGACTAAATATGTCGATGAATATTTCACGTGGACGATCCTTTTATGCTGCTATTGGACTTTTGCTTCAATTTTGCTTTGTAGCTGATTACCGATCTGAGTACTTTTGTATAACTGAATTAAGTTTTCTTGGTGAGAGTAATTAAGGTGAACAGGGCGCTCAATGTCACGGCTGTTACCTTTTACTGCAATATTAATCTGTGCATCGCCGTTGGGTATCATGTCAAAGGAGCTCGACAATTCAGTATAGTTAAGATGCTCAAGTGCGGTAAAGACTAATCCAAGATAAGGCTGAGATAATTCTAGCTGATCCATTGCAGGATTTCCGGCAACTTCAATTAATCCTCCAGGTGCTCGCGCAGCCAGTTTGCCACCAGTAACAGTCACTTTGCCATCAACCAGTACCGCGGGTAATACGCCATCAAATAAGCCATTGGCTTTAACACCCACTTGCGGTTGCTCTTCTAAGAATTTTTCTAGGCTCAACCCTTGTAATAATAAGTATCCATAAGATTTATCATGCAGTTTTAGTACAAACTCAGGTAATAAAAAGCGTCCATCAAGCATGTCGCCGCTGGCGGTAAGGTTGATGTTGGTCTCGCTTAACCCTGTAACTTGCTGTAACCAATTGGTCGGCGTTTTATTGCCGTCTTTATTGAGTTCGATATCGGCATTCAAATTCAAGTTTGTTAGCGATAAACCAAGCTTAGCTTGCTGTAAACTGATTGCGGTTTGTGGGCAGACTAATTGACTGTGAGCAAAGTGTTTTTCAGCCGCAGGAGTATTAGGACCATCGTGATTTTGCTGCCAGTTAAATTGGCATTGGGCAAACACGTCACCGCCGTTAAAGGTTTTATCTTCCCATTGGCCTGACAAAGATGATAACTGTTGTTGAATTTTCATTTCAAACTGACTGGTGTTGCCTATTTCGCTTAATGCAAAACCTGCGATTAGTTTGCTGTGGCCTTGAATTGTAAAGTTATCTGGCAAGGGTTGGACTTTTTGTAATGTCTTGATTGCTGTTTCAATGTCGGTATCAAAAGTCCATTGGCCAGCTAATGATAATGGGCTTTTTTTATCAGCAAATTTAAGTAAGTGATAACTGCTTAAGTTAAGGGTATCGAGTTGCCATTGTTCGCTACCAACCAGTAATCCTTTGGACAAATTGAGCTGCTGAGTAACCGTAATCTTATCAAGCGCAAGTAGTGGCTGGCGGCGACTTTTGCCCAGTTGCTTGGTGATATCGAGTTTATTGATACGCCAAGCTATGTCGTTGGTTGCAGGGTTTTGTAACCAACGTTCTAGCGACTTGTCGATGGGCTCATCTTGATGTAACGCCAAGATTATACCTTGATTGATGGCAATATCGGCTTTGTTAACCGAGGCCAGTGTGGTTGATAGTTTACTGTTGTCCACTTGGGTTGCTTGCTGAACAATCAATTGACCAATTTGCAGTGTAAACGGAGATAGATTGAGTTGAGTATTATTTTGTTTGAATGACATGGTCGAGGTGTCGTTAAGCACAAGTCCGAATGACCCTAATAGTGCAGAAGATTTTTTGGTCTGCTTGGTATGTTGTTCATTCTCACTGGTAATACTGCGCAATATACTTGTGTTGTTGACGGCTACGCTGGAGCTTGGCAGCAATGACAGTTCGAGTTGATTTTGTTGCCACTGCGATATTTGACCGACTAGATTCACTTTCGCATTAGAAAGTGACAGCTGCTCTAACGGGATCTCAGGGAATAAGGCTTTTATATCAATTAGACTTGGAGCCATCGCGGTTACTGGTGCTGATGTTGGTTCGGATATATTTTCACTGACGGTTACGGTTGTGTTGGCTGTGGTGAGTGTGTTAACTGGCTGTTGTTGTGTCTTGGCTGTTGCTTCCGGGGTCGACAATGCCATACCCCAATCGAAATGACTGTTAAATTGTTGATGACTATTGAATGTGGTGTGCGCCAGTTTTAATTTGCTTTGGAGCAATAAACCTTCAATGCTGACGCTTAGGTCAGGAATTGACACCTGCAGAGGTAGAGCATCATTTTGCAGCGGGATAACGACTTCAACGGGATAGGCCATGCCTACATCGATACTGGCTAGCTGAGAAGGTGATTTAGGGGTTAACTGTTCAATGATATGAACTATTTGATTGGCGTGATCATCGGCTAACAATGCAATTAATTTATTTCTGTCGTCTTGTGAGGGCGACAGTTGGTAGTGTAGCGGGGCAATATCAAGTTTTAGCGCGAAGGCATCGATGGTTTTACTGTTGTCTAGTGAGGCCTGTAGCGGGTAATTGCCCAAATTAAGCATCGCCTTAATGGGTTGTTGCGGCGAAAAATAGACACTAGGCCAAAGTGGCGAGTGCAAAGATAATCCGTCTATCGATTGCTGACTGCTCATCTCGCCGCTGATTAAGTTAATTTTACTGTTGGCTGTCCATTGGCCTTCTATGGTGACTTGCTGTTGACGAATGGGTTGTAGAAGTTGTGATAGCTGCGTATGCAAACCATGAAGCATATTGTTGCTTTGCGCTTGTTGTGACTGTTGTTTATTGTTTAATAAGCTTAAATATTGTTCTAATGAATCAAGCCCTTGATAGCTTAACCCTAAATCAACAAGGGTGTTAAATTGCCAAGCACGTTTGTCTAAGCTGGCATCTAGGCTAAATAGCGGGAAGTCATTAAATCGCCACAAGGTATTTAGTTGACCTTTTTGTGTCAACGTAAGCTGGTCCATCTTTAAAGTGTGTTGCTGTGGGAGATCTTTATCCAGCACTGGTAGCTTAATGTTTATTTCACCTAGCTCAATAGTGGGTAATTTTGCGAGGTTGAGTTGCATTGCCGCTGGAGATTCTTCAGTTTGTTGTGATTGACGAATGAAAAAACTGTCGCCCAAATCAACATAAACACTCTGGGTTTTGATGCTAACGATATCGTCGGCGTTGATTTGTTGGTTTTTAAGAATTTGCAGGCTGTCACGCAGCTCAAGATTGAACTCTTGGATAGCGATATGACTGTCTTCAATTTTTAGGACTAACCTGGGGATCCGAATATGATTAAATGAGACATATTCGGCATCAAAATTAAGCACTTCTATGTGGTTGTCGGCTAATAAGTTGTTGAGTATTTTGACCGTAAGAGGTTTGGCATTTTCGATAATGGCCCATACTAAAGCGACTGTACAAAACAGCATAAAGAGTAAAACTTTGCTAAGGCTCGATATGCGCAATAGTGACTCGCTTTACATTTGTTTGTTCATAGATAACGATGTGCCCGTTAATAATGTTGCAGTTATTATCTGAATTTGGCTATAAGATTGATTAATATCGGCCATGGTAATAATCCTACTCATTATCTGCCATTAAAGGAGATAAATTATCTACAGACTGTTGTTGATTAAACGCTGCATTAGATGAAAATTATTAGCCAGTAAATAATTAAAATAGCAATAAACAGTTGTTTGTTTAACGATGTGTACACCGATAATTTAATGTTATCCATGCTAAATTAATATTATCCATGCTAAATTAATATTATCCATGCTAAAAATGTCAATTAGCTTAGCATGGTATCAGCAGTAGATTGTTAAAATATAATACATTATTAATCTAGGTTTAATGTAGTGTTAATCCAAATAAAAAAAGGCGCTTATTAGCGCCTTCCATCTATCTGAATATTTAACATAGTAAGTTTGCTGTTATTTATCCCAGCAATGGTTCTACAACCATATGTTGAAGCTCAATCGGTGCGATTGCATGCAGAGCATCCATAGCAGCGCCGACCAAGGTAATTTTGCCTACTGATGATTCGACTAATACCGCGCGCTTTATTTCGCTGTATTGACGGTTATGGCGGATTAAATTGGATAATGCCATTTGCATCGGTTGCATTGATGGATTAAATGCCGCACTTTCAGCATAACGACCACAGAAAGTGGCGCCGTCGTTAGTTTCTAATACAACAGCGGCATTGCTATTAGTATATGGCGCGTAACTGAGGCCCATTTGATCAATGGCTTCGATGATCATTGGGTCATCTGAATCACAATTAAATTCTTGCTCGCGCTTACATAATAGTGGCACGGTTATATCTAAGTCTGCCGGCCCAAACGCATAAGGTAAATAATGCGCTAATGTTTGGGTTGGTTGATTAGGCAGGTGAATATTTATCTTACTGCCATTGACTAGTTCGTTCATAAATTGGCGACAATGACCACAAGGACTGAAGTTTACAATGATATCAACAATTTCTGTTTCACCACTTAACCATGCATGACTGATGGCACTTTGTTCAGCATGAACACTGTGAAATAACGCTTCTCCGGGTAATTCTAAATTAGCACCCATGTACAAGTCGCCACTGCCACCTTTTGCAATAGCACCGACATAAAATTCGCTTATCGGTGGGTTAGCGAGTGCTGCGGCAATAGGTAATAAATCCATGAGCACTTGTTGCTCTGTTTTACCGCTTGCGTTAACTAGGCCTGCAAATTGACTTGCATCAATATGACCGCAAAATTGCTCGTGTAATAATGGCACAAGCGCATTGGCCAAAGGTTTGTCTAGTTGAGTAATGCTTTCTAAAAAACGATTTTGCATTCCCTTAATCCTTAGATGAAATAAATTGGGTAAAAATAAAATTTACTATAGTGACTGTAAATATTGATATAGGGCTTTTAATAGCTTTTGTTTGTGTTCATTCTCGCTGGTTTCTTCGACCAGGTTCTCGAGTTTAATCACATAATCGGCATCCGATAAGCGTTGTTGACAGAAATCACGCCATTTACGGACTTCACTGTCGCTTAATGTTTCTGGATAATTACGTGCCCGAAAACGAAACAACATTTCATTGATCCGCGGATCATCAAATTGCAATGCCAAAGCTGCTAAATTATGTGGTGCAGTATGGCAAATAATGTCCATTTTTGTTTTATCAGCATGGCTGAAAAATCCACCGCTATATAGCATTAAATCAGGATCGGTGATCGGTTTACGATCTGATTCAAGTTCAAATACTTGGTTAAGCTTTTCGCGCAATTCTGGGTGGTTTTTTAAGCGTTTATATTGCTCACGTGCAAATGCTTTATCGAACTGTAATTTTTCAGCTACCTCGTCGTCAAGTAATTTTGGCGATCCGATAAAGGGACACTTGTTAAGGTGGATTTGTTTGAGTGGTATAGCGAGCTCATTTTCAGCTAAGTTTTGACGAGACGTATACATACGGTCGTTTATTTCTTGAGCAGATAATTCTAATAATGGCGAGATATCCATGGCCAAATTAACGCATATCACCGCATTTTTATTAGTTGGGTGATATGCCACTGGCGCGATTAACGTAGTACAGCCTTGCAGCGCACTAATTTTTGAACTGACATGAACCAAAGGCTGCATTTTAAGGACATCAATATGATCCGCAACCGCTTGTTTACGCCTTAAATTAAAATAATATTCGTACAGCTTGGGTTGTGTCTGCTTTATCAGTTTAGCCATAGCAATCGTGGCATAAACGTCTGACATAGCATCATGGGCTTTTTCATGACTTAAACCATTCGCTTGGGTGAGTAACTCTAGCTTGAAACTCGGTGAGCCATCTTCTTTCTTCGGCCAATTTATTCCGTCTGGACGAAATGCATAGCAAGCTCGAACTAAATCAATGATATCCCAACGAGAATTACCGTTTTGCCATTCTCGCGCGTAAGGGTCTATAAAATTACGATAGAAACCATAGCGACTGACCTCATCATCAAAACGTAATGAGTTATAGCCCACAACACAGGTGCTGGGTTGGCTAAACAGCGTATTAATACGTTTCATAAACTCAGCTTCTGGTACGCCCTTAAGGTTGGCCAGTTGTGGGGTTATCCCCGTAATTAATATGGCTTCGGGAGACGGTAAATAGTCAGGCGCGAGTTTGCAATAAAATGTTTCAGGTTCGCCGATAATGTTGAGTTCTAGATCGGTTCGAATTCCCGCAAACTGAGACGGACGATCTTTGCTTGGGTTTGCCCCGAATGTTTCATAATCGTGCCAGTAAAGTGATGGGGTTTCTTCATGATTTATTTTCATTTTATTCTGCTCATTTTTGCATTTAACTTTATGTAAATCATGGTTAAATCCGCTTTAAACCTTTCATTCTAATTTAGTTGGTTTTCTTGTGCTGCTTTAGCTTCCGCGTACACCTGTGTGTACATATTTGGTTTTGTGTCATAAACTCGTTATATCGAGTAATAAATCTGTACACGGATTTTTTAAATGTCTTTATCTGACACGCAGTTACGTTCTATAAACGGAAAACCATATACTGGTAAGCCTGAGATTGCTGACCGTGACGGTTTAAGTGTCCGCATTAGTAATGCCGGCACTATAACTTGGCAGTACCGCTTCCGTTTTCGTTCTTCTGTTGGACGTTTAACTTTAGGTCGCTATCCTGATGTTAAATTATCTGAAGCTCGAAAATTCGTACCTGAACTGAGAAACGCATTAGCGAATGATACAGATCCAAGAGTGTATTGGAAACAACGCAATACAAGAAGAGGCAAAGTGAATGTCAGATATTGCTGCGAACAGTTTTTACTTAAACAAGGTAGTTCGTTAAAGCCTGGAACGATTGCTACCTATCAATCATGTTTTCGTGTGCATTTGTTTGATGCTTTTGATGATAGGTTAGTTGATGATATTACACTTGGAGAATGGATTGACTTCTTTGATGAGAAATCAAAAGTGAGTCGAGTAACCTCTGGTGCCATACTAAAACAGTTAAAGACAATACTAAATTGGTCAGTAAGAAGACAATTAATCAAATCGGTTGATGTGTTACAGCTTAGAGTATCAGACATTGGCTCAGCCTCCACAGTGGGTTCACGAGTGTTAACCGTACTCGAATGCGGGAGAATTTGGCGTGAGCTAGATAAAACAAGAGCAACAAGAACCATCACTAATGCTATAAAGGCTTGCATGATGACAGGGGCGAGGGTGTCTGAGCTACTTAAATCAAGTCGTGCTGATTTTGATTTAGACAGTATGGTGTGGACTGTTCCGGTTATTAACAGTAAAACTAACCAACCTATCAGGCGGCCAATAAGCCCAGCTTTACTCGAGCTGCTTCAGGAGCAATGGTCTTTACATCGCTCTCAATGGACTTTTCCTGCACCAAATGACTTTAAAAGACCTGTTGGTATAGCGTCGGTTAATAAATTAGTCAGAGAAATCAGACCAAGAGTAGATATTCCAGACTGGAGACTGCATGATTTCAGAAGAACTATTTCAACGAGACTTTCTGAGCTTGGTGTTTTGCCGCATGTAACAGAAAAAATGCTAGGTCATGTCCTTGGTGGTGTGATGGCTGTTTATAACAAGCATGATTGGCTAGATGAGCAAGCAGCAGCATACCAAATGTGGACGGAAAAACTGCTGCTGTCTGCTAAAGGGGATAGAAATGCAATGTTGTTGGATACCTTGCCTTAAGATGCCAATTGCTCTTCATCCCACTTTTTAAGTGCTTGTATGTTGTAAAATCGCCCATTATGGATTGGGTTTGGGAAACCAAGAGTTTTGCGCCACTTCCATAATGTAGCAGTAGAGCCGATCCGATAACGCACCATGACTTCTTTGGTGTTGAGGAACAATGGTTCTTGTTGTATTCCTGTATTGGCGTGACTATCTTGTTGATTTAAATTACTCATTATTGACCTTCCTTTTTAAGCTTTTCTGCTAGTGTTTTCATGTAATGCTGGCATGAGCCGACCTGATCCCGGGGAAGGGCATACCATTGTTTTAATGCTTCTTTGATAACGTCTGACTTTTTCATGTAAACCCCTTATGCTGCTTTTGCAATTTGTGTGCATTGTTCTGGTAGGTTCGCCCTTACTAGTGCCTCTGATAGTTGCGGAGGAACACTATTGCCTACTCGTGCGACTTGTTGTTTCTTGGTGCTTTTACCGTTGTAGTTGCTGATCACGTAATCTGTGGTAAAGCCTTGGCATGCAAATAGCTCATGTGGTTCAAGCATACGCAGGCCAATATCGACTATTTGATACTGTTCACCTTTAATGGTGACTAATCCAAAACGGTCATTGGTGGTGATGGTGTGTAGCGGTTCGTCACATGCAACCCCATCTTGTTCATTACCGTAGTATTTGATGAAGAACGCTCGCACTTCGCCAAGGTGTAAACCGCCAGCCGTGATGGTGTGCGCGGGCTCGGTCATTTCAAAACCGATGTTTGTGCCGCGCATTTTGACCATATGACTGGTGACTAATGCAAAGTGGCCCCCTTTAACTTCTGCGCAAATAGTGCGTAACGGTTCATTTGCAGGCATGTTGCGTTGGGCGCTAGCATTTGCGCATTCCGTTACGAATGGAGTGATCATTGCTTGTGCCGGTGCAATAAATGGGTTGGCATTATCGATAACAAACTTTTGAATACCTTTGGCAATTCGCTTCATTGTGTTTTCAGCTAAAGGGCGTTTGCGGCCAAATATTGATTTACAGGGTATTGACCAATCAATGCATTCTGCAGCCGTTCGCCAAGGTTTTAATGTACCTAGTTTTACACCTTCACTATTTGGTGCGCCGTGTGTTGGTTGTGGCCATACGATTGGTTGATTATCGCAACGTGCAATCATAAAGAAGCGTTTGCGAATGGTTGGCGAACCAAAATCACATGCACGCATTTCACGCCATTCAACTTTATAGCCAAGGCCTTTAATTAGTTTGGCGGTATTAACAAGCCCAAGGGTGTCAACGCATTCGGTGAGTCCAGGGTGGTCTGCATCTATTCCATTGCTAAGCATCTTCACAAAAGCATCAAATGTTTCACCTTTACGGTCTGGGCAAGGTCGCATTGACTCGGTTACCAGGCACTCAATTACTGGCCCCCACGTTTTAAATTCTTCGACGTTTTCTAGCATGATGACTTTTGGGCGTACTTTCATTGCCCAGCGAATGGTTACCCATGCAAGACCGCGAATTTCTTTGTTAACAGGTTTACTGCCTTTGGCTTTTGAAAAATGCTTACAGTCTGGGCTAAACCACGCTAAATCAACTGGCTTACCTGCAGTCGCTTGCACTGGGTCAATATCAAATACTGACTCGCAATAGTGCAGGGTGTCTGGATGATTAGCTTTATGCATCGCAATGGCATCAGGATCATGATTTATTGCAATGTCAACGCTGCGCCCAATTGCCCATGCAATACCGGTACTTGCTCCACCACCGCCAGCGAAGTTATCAACAATTAATCCATTCATGCTGCATACCCCTGTAGTCGTAGTTTTGAATCGGCGGTTGTCGCAAATAACTCTGCATCTGCTTGGGTAAAGTTACTGACTTCAATAGCGTTAAACGTTTTGCACATACCCCAGCCGTTGTAGTTGTTGGGTTTATAAGTTGCTTCAACTTGCTGCTGTTCGTGCATTAGCGTGAAGAACGGGGTTGATAACGTGACCACACCTTGTTTGGTGCTGAACGTTTTGGTTACCTTATTCATGCTGCACCGCCTAATACCGCTTTTAAGTCTATTTTTGGGTAACCGTTAACTTGGTAACCCGCTACAGGGTGACCAGGTAATCGAATTTGGTGGTACTTGTAAGAATGAATAATCGTTCTACCAATCCCTTTTGCGAGATTAGTTAGGCCATTGCCCAATGCTTGCCAGTAAAGACAATCAAGTGCACCAAGTATCATGGCCACTTTGATTCGGTCGCCACTATGGATATTAAATGGCAACCCCACTTTTTGGGCGCGATAGTGGCCTAAGATATGGTTAAACGCTGCTTTAGATTTCATTTACGCCACCTTGCTTGGTTTAAGTTTTTGCCAATCCAGTTCTTTGATTTGTTCGACCGTGAATGTCACTTGCTCTAATCGTGCTATTGCCCGTGATAAATTGCTTTTTTTAACGTTGTTTCGAACAGCTGCCACCGTGTCTTGGTGGCCTGTGACGAAGTGGTCTTGTAATGCGGCCACTATGTCGGGCGATTCAATGTTGGTTAGTTTCAATAGCAGCTGCAGGCGTTCAGCGCTTTCACTGCCTTGGATCAGGTATTTCATGCATCAGTGTCCTTATCCTTAGGCGCGAAGAACAGTGCGACTGGGCCATCTTCTGTATCGTGAATGCTCAGTAAGAATGAACAAGCTTTTTTGCAAACAGGGAGCCAATCACTGATATCAGTCTCACCTTGTTCAAAGTAACTATCGATAAGCTTTTCAGGTGCATCATATTCAAACCGAATAACCACAAACTCACCGCCATTATCTGCCGCCCACGACTCGCATTCCGCTCGTGTAGTACCTTCATCCCATTCAGGTAAGTCTGGATGCGTCCAATAACCTTCATCACGTTTAATCGTTGCTGCTTGTATTTGACTCATACTAAATCCTCTCAACTTATGTAAGTGGCCCATTCCAAAACTTCTTTTTTGGTTTTAGGGTTGATACTTCCTGTTGGTTTTCGGTATCGAATTTCTATATCTCGACACTTTTCTTGTGCTTTTGTTAACTCTGAATACTGCTTAGCTAAGCTTGGGGTCGATAAACTGTGACTTAGCTTTTGTGCTTTCATTTTGGCAAACAGTTCATCACGGGTTTTAGCTAGCTTTTGTTGGTATTCATCAATAGTTAGTTCTCGTCTATTTGGATAAGTACCAGTGAACCTGCTGCACTTTTTATCAGCTGCTTTCTTAACTAATGTTTCACTTACTCCGAATACAAAAAACATAGAACCCCCTACAAAACTTCTTTGACCGTTGAACTTTGTTGTAACTGCTGCTTAGTGCGTTTCCAGCCTTTAATTAAGCGCTTAAGGCATGGTGCTTCGTGGGGCCAAGTGCGGATCATGTCTTTGCACTTGGCTATTTCACGGTCGCAGTATTCGTTTGCGGCACTCATACATTCGCTCTCAGTTGGAACACTTTGCCGCTTTGATGTAATGGGGTATTGCGCCAGATGGTAATGCGGCCAGTGCGGTGGTTGAAACGCATGGCGAGGTTGTCACCGAGTTCACCGGCTTGGTTTTCAAATTGGCTACTGAACAGTTGGCTTGGGTTGCTGTGCATTAATTGACGTTCAAGTTTTGCTACACGCGATGCAACACGTTCACAGTCCATTGGGTCTTGTTTGGTGGTGAGCAGGCAGGCAAAACGGATACTGACCAGATGGAAATGTTCAGCACGTTGTTTGTCTGTGGTAGGGGTATTTGTCAGTATCATTTTGCCGTCCTCAGTTATTGGGTACGACATGAATATAACCAAGGTTAATTAATTGGTCAATAACTTTGGTTAACTATTTTTCTTTAATTGATTTTTTAATAACCTGTATTGAGGTTGGTGTTATAAATAAACTATTGAACTAAGGGGGAGGATGAGTGTGATTGAAACGTTAAGATCTTCAATTAGAGCTGGTGAGATAGTGACTATTGTTTACCATGGTGGCAATGTAGTGGCCAATAAAAACTGGCCGCTACATTAGGGCCTTTCAAACTCGTTTGTGGACATTTCCGAGTTAGAACATTAATTCTAATTCGTGAGTTTCAGGTTAAAATTTCTATGTGTAACGCTATTTTATACACCGCTTTCACAATGCTTTGCAATGAAAGCCTCAATCATTGCATCAAATGACTTAAATGCTGGGTTGTGCGGGTGAATACGCCCCTTAAACACATTTTTATCGCTGTTGTATACAGACAAAGACTCTTGGTACTTTATGCAACCATTAACATAGTCATTATCTGTACCGTATGCATTACCCATAGAAAACAAAGCCTTTGATACACCCCAGTAATCTCCGTCTTCTTCAAATGCTTTAGCAGCTAACTCAAAATGTTTAATGGATTTTGACGCAGTTGGATCGTATTCATTGTGTTTTATGTAAAAGTCTTTGTGTTCGCGGTAACTTCTATTTTTATAAAACAAACCGAGAAAGGTATGAGCCTCAGCAACACCATAAATATTTTTTGATTTTTCAAGATCAACAAGTGCCTCTAATCCAAGTTTTTCAGCCGCTAATCCTCGCCCCTGAGTTCCCATTAGTTGATATGCGTAATTTAGCTTCGTCATAGGGTCACTTGTATATGGAACTCCTGCCGCAGCGCAGCCGAGTAAAAATAGAGTGATTAGTGAAATAATGGTTAGCTTCATGCCAAACTTTCCTTAGGTGTATAACGCCTCTCTAATAAGTGAACCATGTGCTGGCGGGCGATTTGCTCAGCAAATGGTAGACAGCCTTGGCGAATCTTAATTCAGAGGCTTGTTAGGTGTCTGGGTAGACTTTGAAAATGTTCTGGCACCCCATATGCTTGCCAACTGAAAAATAAAAATACCAACCGCTACTTTATATAGCGACAAATCTACAACTAGCACTAGAACCCAAAAAGGGGTACACAGATACGAATTTCCTAGCATAAACGCACACAATGTACTTCTTAGTGCTTCAAACACCCCACCATTAACACAGAATAGCCATACACTGGCAGCTACCATAGCAAAAAAGGTTGCAGTGAAGATTACAAGCCAAGCTAATGGGCTATCACTAACTATCAATGCAAGTAGTACTAGTAACACTAAAGGTGAAAGAAGGGAAAGGCTTCCTGCATAGGTTCGACGTTTATCATCATCCATGTTGAACACCTAACGCCTTACTAATGGGCGCATAAATGCTTGGCTAAAATTAGCGACGAAGGAGCACAAGCCAAGCGTTTTGCGTCCTTTTAAGTAACTTGTTATAAGGCTTTACAACCATTTAAGGCATTTCAAGATATTGCCTTTTTCTAAATATCTTGCATAAGTGACCTGAACAAAATTCAAGTGTAACGCTATCAAAAAAATAGGCTGACTCAAACATAACTACCCATTTATCAGAAGCATAAAAGTCGTGAGTATTTGACGATAACACGCCTCTTTTCGAAGATTTATTATCGGCACTTACTAAGTTAATAGCCTCGATATTTTTTTCTGTGTGCTCCTGCAAATTAGCGAACACTTCGGCTTTACTCATCCCGATTGAGAATCCAAATGCGTTACCATCTTCAATAACTTCATGAATTGCACTTAACCAAAGAAATAATACAATAATCATTAGAAACGATATTGTTCCCAATAATGCTTTGGGGATTAGGTTAACTTTAGCTTTCATCCATTAAAACCATACGAGTTAGATTTGCCTTATAACAGCTTATTGAACGGCTCGCCCGATAAAGTCAGCTGTTCAAGTTATTGATTTATATCATCCTACATTCTCTATGTCTTTGATGTAAAGCGATAAAATACTCTCAACATCCTAAAACAAAACGAGCTTGCGCGTTAATGTCGTTAAAAAAAATAAGAGAAAAATTTATTTTCAATATTATCAACCAATTATAGTTTTCTAATTAAGCCTACGTTACGACTTTAGGCTTATTTAATGAGTTGTTTGATTTAAATTAAGCCAAATCTCATTATACCTGTATATAAAACCAGTTCATTAGATTATGCAATCTAGGCAGTAAGAATTGCATCGGTAAAAGAGCAATATCAATTAAATTTTGTATGGAAAACGAAGGTAAGCATTGTTAAATAGAGCTTTGGTTCTAAGTAACTTTGGGTCAAAAAAAGTTAGTTTGCTTGACTTGGAAATGGACCGATTCAACATTAAAATTGAGGCCGTTGAAGAAAATAGCGTGAGCCTGACAGGACGTCAGGCTAGCTTTCGTTGGCCAGGGATGGCCTATCGGAAGCGTTAGCATTTTCGAATAAGGACGAAGCAGGATTCAAATGAAGTTAAAAGCTGGATCTACCCCATGGCGACCTTTTCGCTGTTTGAAAATGTTGCGGGGCGGCTGGGTGATCCAAGAAGGAATAGCCGTTGATTTCCTCTTGGTCTAGTGTGGGCGAAGCACCACGACGTTAGTGGCCGCAGGCCATAGCCCAAACAAATTTTGGGGCAGAAACGTTTTAAGGTATGCCCCTCTTTTTGACAAAATAATATTGGTCTATATTAAAGTAATACTGAATACCAAAAGACTTTACCGATGATTTTGATTTGATTGATGATTTCACCTTCGTAGCGTTCGTCTGGCCACTCGTCTAGGTTAAAGCTGCGAAGGCGCAAACCACCACCTGGTAGCTTGTATAAGGTTTTAACCCTTAACATTCCATCGTGATTAATAGCGTACATTTTGCCGTCGGTCACATCTGTTTGTGATGTGTCTACGCCAACGGTCGAGCCGTTGGGTAATACCGGTTCCATGCTATTACCACTAACACGCACGCAAGCTGCATTAGTTGGGTCAACACTTGATTTACGTAATGTTGATTTTGCAAAGCGTAGTTTGGGACCGTGATATTCGCTAGCCTCTGCTATACCGTGTCCTGCGGCTAATTCTACTTCCATATAAAACGGTATCTCTACTTCATCATCATTTAGTGGGGTGTTGCTGTCCCATGTTTCCATTGGGCCTGCCCATTCGGCATTGCTCGTTGGAACATGCTTTTCTAATCCATACATTAACTCTTCTGCAGTGCAACCTAATACACCTGCTATAGCAACTAATTTTGATGACTCTTTAGCTTTTCCAGAAATGAGTTTGTGCACCATCACCTGTGAGATGTTGGCGCGTTCTGCTAATTCCTTTTGGGTTAAACCAGAAGCTTTTAGCTTTTCTTGTATGTTTTGGGCAAGTGTTTTCATGGGTTAATTATATTACTTAGGTTATAACCTTGGATACTAACCAAAGTTAATTTAATTGTTGAGTTCAATTAACTTTGGTTATAATATGATTTTGGTTAATTAAAATTTTGGAGTTTTTATGAAGACAGCTGATGTTATTGCTCACTTTGGAGGTCAAGGGCGCTTAGCTAAGGTTCTTGATGTTTCACAGCCTGCAATTTCAAAGTGGGGGGATACCGTCCCATTACTTCGAGCTTATCAAATTCAAGTGATCACAAACGGTAAGCTCAAAGTTGGTAACCCGCAGATCAAGCAAGCAGTTTAATTTTAGTCGTAAGCATGGAGAAAAAGCATGAAACAAAGATCACGTTTAGATTTATTGATGAAAGCCATTAATAAGTGGCTTGAATTACCCAAAGTCAGTCGTTCGGCGTTGGCCACTGCAGTAGTGCAAGCCGTTGATGACTTAAAGCTGGCTACGGTATTGGCTAAAGAGGGGATTGCATTTACCTACTCGGATGATATTTACAACGATGCTCGAGTTAATGCGCAAAAGATTTTCCGTTGGCTTGGGCAGTACGCTGACCAAAACGCGGTACCTGAGCGTTTGTTTTATGTTGAGCAGGCGATATTGGCCGCTATGCCAGTTGAATTGCGCATTGGGTATTTAAACGATGTTTACGGCATGATCGGTGTGACCGTTGTTGTTGACCATGTGAGTGATGCTATGTCGTTAAGTGCAGATGACATGGCGGCTACGTTAACCAAAGAAAACTGCGATGCACAAGTTGCTGTTATTCGTTTAGGCATTAACCCAAGCCGTCATCAAGTTGAAACGGCTTACCGTGAACTACGTGAATCACGCGGGGTGACATCAATGTCTTTGGATGTGCTTGAGCGTAAGTTCCCTTATTTAACCAATAAATCACTTAAGTCGGCTGGTTAGCATGGCAGATAACGTTGATGAAGCTAATCAATTAGCTGAACTGCATTTAACCAGTGAGTTGGCCAAGGCAAAAGCGATATTACCACCATTAACGGGGCGTTGTTTTTATTGCGAGTCACCGACGGCTGAACGCTTTTGTGATGCAGATTGTCGTGATGATTATGAGCGCTTACAGCGCAGTGTGCTGATGCGTAAACGAGGTTGATATGACTCAATTAAGTGATAACAAATCGATTGAAAAGAAAGAAAAATGGGTTATTGAGAAGTCTGGCGAAAAGGTTTCTTTTACTCGATTTTTGGGAGAACAGGTGCACGAAAGTTATGCACCAGTCTCACAAGAAGTTGCGAGCATTTATGCGGTGGCTATTGTGCAAGGTTTTCAACCACCACGTTGTTTGAACTATCTCGATAAACTTGCTGGTTAAATTCAACTTGGACTAGCGTTGGCGATCGCTGTTTTAGTCGATTGAAATCGAGCATTGAGAAGTCAAGCAGCATGTTGTCAGGGTAGTGGCTGAGCATTTCTTTGAACTCGCCGACGGTTATTGATGGTTTGTATCGTTCCATGATTCGTCCTTGATGGTGATGTTATGAATTTTAAAAATAAGAAACCCCGCTTAAGTTTGGCGACCGAACGGGGTTAATACCTAAAGAGAGGCAATATTATGTTACGCAAGCATTTGTGTTACGTCAATTTAGCGTTTGCTGAGTTGGTTTTGTGGGGATTACGCCCATGAGTATGGAATTAATGGTTAAGGCTATGAAGGCGAAGGTGGGTAATCCACTGCGCAAGTTGGTGTTATTGAAATTGGCGGATAACGCGAACGACCAGGGTGAGTGTTGGCCTAGTTATAATTACATTGCTGAGCAGTGTGAAATGAGCCGTCGTAGCGTTATGGACCATGTTAAAAAACTCGAAAAGTCGGGCTTTTTGCGTCGTGAATATCGCAAGGGTGTTAAGGGTAATTCGTCTAATGTTTTTCATCTGGATTTTGATGAAAATACAGGGTTAGGTGGTGAATCTGATGCACTACCTAGTGAATCTACCGCACTACCCCCTAGTGAATCTGCTGCACTACCTAGTGAATCTGCTGCACTACCTAGTGAATCTGCTGCACTACCCCTAGTGAATCTCCTGCACCCAGAACCAGTCACTTTAGAACCAGTCAATGAATCTTTAAAAGATGTAGTCACCACATCGAAAAAATCACCTTTGGATTTTTCAAAGTGGCCATCGTTGCCAAGCGAACCCATTTTTAAAGACTGGTTAGCCATTCGCAAACAGAAAAAAGCCAAGTTAACCCAAACAGCGGTTAATCGCCTGGCACCGCATTTGGTGAAAGCGGTTGCTGCGGGTTGTTCGGTTGATGACGTTTTTGCGTTATGCGCTTCACGTTGCTGGATTGGTTTTGAGTTTGACTGGCTGGTTAACGCTGGCCTAGTTGCTAAGCAAGCGGTTAAAGCCGATTGGTCTCATGCCGTTTTTGACCCAGAGGACCCTTTGATATGAAGTCGATTCAATCAGTGATCAATTCAACTCAGGTTGGTATGCCCACCGCTGGCCGTGCTAACAAGCAACCGTCAAACATGGATATGGCCATTGTTGACAGTGTGTTTGCTAAGTTGCGGGTGTTGTTTCCAGTTGGGGCACCTAGGCCTGAAGACGAAGCCGTTCACAAGAGCGAGTGGCTTAAGACGCTAGCACTGCAGAATGTGAGAGCTACCGAGCAGGTGCAAATGGGGTTGAACAGGGCAAGACGTGAGCAGGGTGATCGCCAGTTTTGGCCAACACCACGCCAGTTTGCGTTGTGGTGTCAGCCAACGGCTTATGATTATGGTTTGCCTGATTTGGATTCGGCATATCGTGAGGCTAAGCGCCATTATCACAATGTAGCGGGCCATAAATGGAGCCATGATGTTGTTGGCTTGGCTGTGCGCCAATGTGGTACCTGGTTGTTTGCTACCGGCATTGAAAAAGACGTATTAACCATGTTTACCCGCCAATACGAGATTTTATGTCGTAAATACGGCAATGGTGAGTTGGTTGATGTTGAGTTACCTAAAGCGTTACCGACTCGTGCTACCCGCCGGATTGAACCTGCTGAGGGTAAAGCGTTGGTGGCAAAGTTTAGGCGTCAACTTGGTTTAAGGAGTGCTAACGATGAGTAATCAATCTTTGACTCAAAAAGAGCGTTTGACGCGGATTTTAAGCGGTGGCTGTTTTCTCACTTTGTATGAAATCCAACAACAGTGTTTTGACCAGTTTGGGGTGCACGATAGCGAAACTGCGTTAAGTGCCCGTTGGCGTGAGTTGCCCAATTCGGTTAAGCAAAAGCGCCGCCGTGAAAAGTGTACTGCTTGGGAATATAGGTTGGTAGCCTGATGATGGTAAAGGCGGCATCTGGTGTTGAGGTTGGCAAGTTAAACGATGCGGCGTTAAAGCGTTGGTTACGCGCTGGGGTGAGTCGTGATTATCGTGATCCGCAGTTTCCTGAAATTCGTTTACGTGCTGCAGCTGGGCGAACGCGGGCGAGTGTTCATTTGGTGTTGAATGAAAACGGTAAGACAGTTTGGCAAAAGGTGGGCACTTGGCCAAGCATGTGTATTAAGACCTTATGTGCTGATTTACCGGTGATGTTGGCTAAACGTAATGTGGGCGGCATGGTGACCGGCCAGTTTGATTCGGTCGGCAGTTTGCTTGAGTGGTACCAGGAACATATTGCCAATAACACGACTTATAGCAAAAGTTGGCGCAGCAATATTAAGTCGATGATCAAGTGTCATCTGTTACCGAGGTTGGCTGATGTTCGATTGCATGAAGTCAGTTTTATTGCGGTTGACGGCATTTTGGTTAAACCGATGTTGGTTGAGGGTTTTGCGCCTAAGTACATTCGTGAAGTGGTGAATAAGCTTAAGGCGGTGTTTGCTGCGGCTTCAAAGCTTCGTTTGATTAACACTAATCCGTTAGCCGGTTATCGAGTGACGTATTCAATCAAAGTGAATGATGCCATGGATACGCGCTTGTTTGAGTCAGATTTGGCCGAGTTGTTTACTCGTTTAGGTGCCGTGGTAATGCCGGTGCAAATGTTGTTTGTGTTGATGATGATGTTTGGTACTCGTATTAACGAAACTCGTTTGGCTCGGTGGGAGCATTTTGCCGGTGATTATTGGGTTATTCCGGCCAGTAATGCCAAGAACAAAGAAGAACATCGAGTACCGATGACCGATTCTGCTAAGGCACTTATTCAGCATTATAAATGTTGGCAGCTTAAGCATGTTGGCAAACGCGCTTATTTGTTCCCTGGCACCAGTGGGGCTATTTCCATTCGTTGTGCTCATGATTGGCACACTCAAATCCGCTTTAAACATTTCACTAGCCATGATTTACGTCGATTGTTCAGGACCATTGTTGCTGACTTAGGTGTCGATACGATGATTGGTGAACGTTTGTTGAATCATGCATTGCCTGTGTTGCTGCGTAAGTACGTTAAATCGACCTTGGATAAGGGCATGAGTTTAGCGTTAGAGCAATATCATCAATATTTAATTTATCGTGGGTTTTCTTCTGTTGCGCCCGAGATATTGCCTAGATCGTCAGTGAAAAGTGAGAACGGTCAAACCCTGACTGCCAGTGGGTGGCTGTGATGATCGCTGCATCATTATTAGAAGAATATGCAATTAGAGGTTTTTGGGGGCGAAATGGCATTACGCGGGTTTGATTTTTTGAAAACAGGCAGGAATATTCGCGGGCTAACCCAGACCGAAGTGGCCGAGATTTACGGGGTAAGTGAACGAACTTATCAGCGTTGGGAACGGGGTGATGTGCGAGTGCCATTTGATGATGTTTCGGCAATATGCGCCCAGGTGTTTAAGTTAGGGATTGATGAAATAAGTGCGCTTATTAGTGGTGAAGAATAATGGCGAAGATTAATGTGCAGCAGCTGCAGCATCAACAAGTGACGCTGAACATGAAAGCGTTGCGTCATGGATTAACACGCTGGGGTAACTATTGGGCCCATCAAGAATATGGCCAAGGGTTCGCAAGCCGAAGCCAGTGCGACAAGTTAGGCGAGGTGATTGTTTACGGTAGTTCGGCAGTGGTCGAGATAACGCCACCGCGTGAGGTTAGGCTGTTTGACCAGATGATTGAGCGGCTAGCACCGCAATGTATACGGGCCATTAGAGCCCACTACGTCTGCAAAGGCCAGTGGGCCTTGATGGGATTTGATAGCAAGAAGTCGTATTTGTATTGGTTGAGAAGGGCAGAGATTGAAATAGTTGAGTGATTTTCTGCAGGTTAAATATTTGGTAAATATAGACACGCACTTACAATAAATTAAAGCTCTGCCTTTAAGGCAGAGCTTTATTTTGTACTCTAGACTGATTAAAAAAGTTAGCCTTTATACTTTGACGCTGGTATTTCTAAACGCCACATACCACCACCTTTACGGAAAATTCGTTTTCCATAACGGGTAATAAAAGGGCGGTAGATAACAACCACATCCTCTTTCAATAGGTTAGACATAAGTCATTCCTTTTGCTTGCCATCGTTGACAAACTGCCTAACCATGCGTACTATTCAAATTGTCAAGTTTGCGTAAGCGTGCTGGTTAATCCAGACACCCTAGATGACAGCGTTACCTAGGATGTTTTCGTTTTCGTTGTAATGGGAAGGGGTCGCAGCCTTCCTTTTTACTTTCTATGTTTCTTTAGTTTCATGCATGCAGCAGTATAACTAACACCAAACCTTTCAACTAAATCTTCAGCACTGTCTGTAGAATAAATGAAATCAGTATTCATTAAGAACTCGCTTGCAAATGTGTCAGCTTGCCATTCGCTATCCTCAAACACTTTGTGAGTACCACGAGAGAAGCCTGGTTGCACACCTTTATGCAGATCTAAGTGACCTAATTCATGAGCTATTGTAAACCTAGCTCTGCCATTACCATCAGCAGCTGCCTCATAAACAGAATTTTTAATCAAAATCCGCTTATTATTAGGATATGTTCTCGCATCCTCATCTCCTAGTTCATGGTCTTCAACAACCTCATAAACTAAGAGTGATAATTCCTGTAGAGCGTCTAGTAATTTGCAAACGTTAATATAGGGTTTTGTTATCCTAAATGACGTTCTACAGTTTCTTGCCGCCGCTTCAATGGTCGCAGTACTGAGCGGCGGTACTTTCATACCAAGTTTACGTTTGTGTGCCATGTTCCTAACCTTCTAGTAACTTCAAGAGTCTCTGCTGTTCTTCTGGCGATATCTCTTGATACTTACGAGCAAAAGATACGGCTAATTCACGTTGTTCAATTGTATTCCCTGTTAAATCTAATTTAATTGATGGCTGTGACATTGTGGCAGCTTGCCTTAACTCCGCAAATTCTTTATCACTAAGTTGAAAATACTCAACTATTTGTATTATATTTTTTTCTGCAACAGACTTTTTCCCAAGTTCTAATGCAGATAAATATGCAGAACTAACGCCTAGTACCGTTGCTAAGTCTTTCATTATCATGCCATGATCAATTCTTAACTTACGCAAATAGCGGCCGAAGGCTGTAGTTTTCATAATGTTGTCCTCGTGTATACGGAAGATATACTCTCCACAGTTGAATTAAACCATTAGAAGGTTTTTCTGTCAACCATTTTTGGTTGATTTTTACTTCTGAATTAGATCTTTTTCAATAATATGAACAGATTTTAAGTGATAAAGTTATTTTAATCAGCAGGGGCATCAACTAGTGACGCTGAACATGAAGGCGTTATGTTATGGGCTAAGGCGCAGAAATTGAAATAGTGGAGTGAGATATGGTAATGCTTCAAGGCTTTAGTCTGACTCAATGTAAACGAGAGTGGTTATCATTTTAGGTCAAGAAATTAATGGGTCCTTCTGGCTCGGTGCACTGCGGGGGAGGACAAGCGCAGTGCTTCACTATATATGAAAAATTTAGGGGGTTACGTTGTTGTTTTATCAACCCTAATCCAAACTAATCAATATCAAGCATGACAGGCTATGTTTAAGTAATTGAATCTGTGTAGTTATATTGCTTTGTGTTAGCCTTTGAATTTTGTGCACCTTCTGCATACCTCAAACACCAACTTTTGATCTTTAAATTTCAATAATACATATCTCAAAAAAATCAACAGAATTGTTAGCCAAATCTATCATTGAAATAGTATGTGGTGTATAAATAATAAGCTAGTTAAGTAAGGGTTTAAATTCGATTTGAAAGGATTAGATATGAAAAAAGGAATTTTGTTACTACTAATTTTTGTTGCTGGTTGTACTTCAAATGATAATGCGCAAACTAAATCCGAATCCCAACATAATTGGTATAATGAGCATAAAACACCAATGCACGTTGGTATAGCATGGAAAGGGCAAGAAGGTTCTAAAGAGTTACTAGAAACTCTGGGTTCGTGCGATAAAACCATCACAGAATCTGATTTTGCTACAAAATATTTAGCAGCAGTGCAAGCTGATGCACAAAATGCATCAGTGCAAACTAAAAATGATTTAGCAAATACAAGAAATGCTTTAATTAAGTTTGCAGCAAGGGGAGATAATTCATCAACCAAATGCTATTTAGATACCCTTACAGAAAGTGAGTCTATCTTAGTTATTAGAGATGCGACTACTGGCGCAGAAGTAAATGCATCAATTGCATCTTCAAGTTATGAGGGGCGTGATTATGAGATTGCAATGAAGTGGTCAAAACATACATGGATGCTAGAACCAACTTATAATGAAAAAATAGATGAATTACAGATATCCGATGACTCAATATATAAGATTGGTGTTGGTGTCAATATCGTGGCAAAAATATACAACGCTAAGGCAGGATTAGATTTAACAAATTTACCAGCTTTAGCTTTTCAGATTAAAAATACTGAAACTAAGGGCACGATAAGCTTTAACCGTATAGGTATTAATGGGAAAGTAACAGAGCTAATTTTTCCCAGCGCCAGTAAGGATTTATCACCAGAAACACTCGCCCAAGCCATAAGCGGATTACAAAAAATTCAAATACTTTTGTACACAGATGATGACATAGTTTTGAAACCATCAGTTTTAGGGTATACGAACCCAAATTTAGAAATTAATACGGAAGATAGTGCATGGCTGTATATTGGTCACTATCCTGATGCTAATCAATCGCTTTTAAATCAGTATGGCATTACAGCGGCAGCTAATAGTATTTCCGTAGCAAATTTATTGGGAGAGACAATAACAGTATCTCAAAATAGATCTTTAAGAGTCGATAGGCCGAG
This sequence comes from Shewanella sp. S1-58-MNA-CIBAN-0166, assembly GCF_040310085.1. Lineage (NCBI taxonomy): Bacteria > Pseudomonadati > Pseudomonadota > Gammaproteobacteria > Alteromonadales > Shewanellaceae > Shewanella > Shewanella sp. S1-58-MNA-CIBAN-0166. The sequence goes on from NZ_JBEOPN010000002.1 coordinate 49,827, forward strand.
ATTTCCATCATATTCAATACCAGAACAAAAAATGCTCGTTAGTGCGAATTGTGAATTAAAAGTACTTCAACTAGTCAGCGTTGGTTTTGATAAATATTGGGCGTTAGTATCCAAAGCTAATGAAGATTTATGTAAAGCTCCGGAATAACTCACTTAACCGATAGCTTTCAAACAAAAATGGCTACTTAATGTAGCCATTTTTATGGGTGTTTTACTGTGGTTTTTATCGTAAACGGGCTTGTTTCTCTGCCAATCTTGCTAATGTCGCAATCTGTTGGTTTGATGTTGACACTTTTAACGCGCAATTTAAGTTTTTTATTTGAGTGTAATAGTCATTAAATTGCTTTACTTCAAAGACATAGAAAATGTAGGATGATATTAATCAATAACTTAAGCGGGCGGCTTTATCGGTCGTGCCGTTGAATAAGCTGTTAGGAGTTTCGTGAATCAATTTATCAAAGGAGTTTTAAATGTCACTAAAAGACATTAATCATCCAATTCTATATTCTGCAATGACTACTCTTGCATTTAATATTAATAAGCAATATTACGGAGACGAGCATTACATGTGGTGTACTCCCTATTTTGGTTCTGATTTTGACTCACCTCATTTCACTGTACCACCAAGCTCATCCCCGCTTGAAATATATGGGATGTTGAAAAAGGAAGTCGATGGAGCTGATTTACATAATACAAAAATAGATTACAACAGAAGGGGAATTAGAAAAGGGGCATCTGTGATGCTAAAACTAGGTAAAATTACTCAAGAAGCGCACGATGAGATAATAACCATTACTAAAATAGCAAAAGATCAACAGTTTAAACCTTTACTATGTGTTATTTCTCGAATAGAGGCTGTACCTTTTTATCAAAAAGTTGATGTTAAAGATAAGGCTAACCCACTGTCCCATGAATACATTCTATCGGGTTTACCGCAGTCTGCATTTGATATCATTAGGATTGGATAATATGAAAAAATTTATTGAACTAATAGAAGGTGCAGAAACTTCGGACGCAAGATCTGCTTTCTACTACCTTGGTCGTTATTTAAAACAAGCTGAACATTATTGGCGATATGAGAAAGATTTTTTTGAAGATGATTACCAAAGTAAACCATCTGAAGAAGCAAAAGCATTAACTTTTTCTCTAATTGATTTTATTGAAGAATACGAAAATAAAAAAGCCAATGATTTCACTGATGAACAGTATATCTTTTGGGTAGAAAAATTGGATGAAGTTGAATCAAAACTAGACCCTGAACCAACTAAAGAACAAATTGAAGTCGCAAGGGCTTTCATTGCAGATGAATACGATGACGATATCCCATTTTAATGCAAAAACTCCTAACAAGGCACTTAAATGGAACAAAAAAACAGTGGGTTATGTTTCGCTTCGCTACACATTTTAACCCACAATTTTTGTCCGCTTAAGCAGGCGTTGAACTAAGCCGCTGCGCGGAGCCAAGAGTTGACTCAATCGAGTGTATTAACCTTATTGAATCAGTTAGACTTAAAAAAGATGTGATGGAGCACCATAATGACAAGGGAATTTCAATGAAATACGTACAAACCAAGCCATATTATCAGTTCAACATTGCTCTACAGCCCAGTGCTAGCTTCAAAAAAAGCAAATCCCTATAGCATAAAGCGTACCCATTAACCTGGACTCGGCATCGGCCAAGTCCAACAAGCGATTTATGCCTTGCAAATAGCGCAACGCATAAATACTAAAACGTTATGTATAAACCGAGACTTAGTGAGTGATCGAAATATTTTTACTTATGTATATTCCGTTGGGTACATATCTTCTAAATAAGTGGAGAATGTATTTGAGCACAACAGCTACTGGCCGGAGCGGTTCATATATCATTGTTTCAATTATTACGGGTGCAGCTCCATTGATATATGCGCGGTCAATAGCGCCAGACCATTCTGCTTTACTAGTGGTTTTGGCTGGTATAGCTTTATTTTGGTTTGCCATAGTTGGGGCGCGCAGTGTTTCCACATAACAAGTTAAATCATCGGAAAACCACTCACTGGCTGCGCCAAAGCGTTCGTGTTTTCCGCTGTTTAAAGCGTTATAAGCTACAAACAAAAAATGGCTACTTGATGTAGCCATTTTTATGGGCGTTTAGCGGTGTTTTTATCGTAAACGGGCTTGTTTATCTGCCAATCTTGCTAATGTCGCAATTTGTTGGTTTGCGGCTTCACTGATTTCTAGCAATTGCTCAAGAGATAAAAAGCGGGGTTCGCGCATGTACTGCACTAATTTATCGCGGCTGGTGACAAACTGGTCATCATGTATCGGTTGCGAGCTCACTATTTTGCCGCCTTCCCATGTAAACATCATGCGCTGACGCTCAAAAGGGTGTGTCGTGCGGCTAAGTCGCTTTTGGGCTTCGTTAAAGGCATTAATGAAGTTGATCTTGAGTTCGGCAGCTTTGGCACCGGTAAAGCCCATGACTAAAAACATAAAACCGTCTTTGGTTAGGTGATAACACTTTAAATCGCGCTGACTGGTGCCAACCTGTTGATTTTGCACGTTAGCCCAAAAATGGGCTGACGTAAATTCACTTGGCGCATCAGCAAGTATTTCATCAATTTTTCGTAAAACATGACTATGACGTTTGCCAAAATAATCAGCGACGATCAGTGAATTGGTAATGGTTTGTTGGCCGTTGATAAAGACCAATTGTGCAGGGTAGTTTTTAGACTGTTGTAAGTTCATGGGTGACACTCCTGTGTTCGAGAGTAATCATCACCAAACGGTTCGAATCATTGGGTGATGAGCTGAGCAAGGTTCGAACTACCGTCACAGGAACGGCCAGCCAAATGGCTGCCTCACCCAGCCCACCATAGTAGTGGTGCGCCGAGTCACGCAATAAAAAACCAGCACTAGGCTGGCGACAATTGCGCCTGTGATACTGCGGGGTTCGAATCCCGGCATTGGATTTTGCCAATACCTGATTAGTATCGCCCCACTTAGGCGCATTTGTCAATTTTACTTATGAGTTATCAGTTAAGTGAGTTATCAATAACCATTCAGCCATTTTATAAAGCTAACATGGTGTAATCGAGAATCTTTGATCACACTGCTATTTGCTACCTAAAGTAAAGCGTATGCGTTTTAAGGACTAAGCAAAAATAATGGGTGCAATATTAAGCTGTAAGCTGCGGTTTTAGATTCTCTATTTTAAATTTTGTCGATGCTATCCAATTGAATTAATGCTATTTTATTGGAAAATTATTTACATAACGAGCCATATCATTCTCGGTTATCTAAATTCTCGCTTTCGTCCAGACTAAAGAGTGATTGATTCGAGATGTTTAAACTGGTAAGTTATTAAAATCATTAATAATTAAAGTGGTATAGACGCTGGATTTTGGTTGGCATGCTCTTAATGTTTATCGAATTCACGCTAATACGCTGTTAAAGCACTAAGGTAAGTTTATGCGCAATCTCATCGTAATTATTTTTATCACTCTATTAGTTGGTTGTGCAGCTACGCAACCATCTTTCTCTGTATCCGTTGATTCACTAGCTTCTCCGATTGCGGCAACTAAAAAAACGTATTTATTAATCCCTGGTAACAAAGGTGTTTCTCATAATGATTTACAGTTCCAAGAGTATGAAAACTACCTCAAGCGTGTACTTAACGGCAGAGGTTATATAGCAGCAAGCTCAGAAGAAGATGCTGATTTAGCAATCGTTCTATCTTATGGCATCGGAGATCCTCAAAAACAACAGTATTCATATTCTTTGCCTACATGGGGTAAAACAGGCGTTTCTTCTGCTAATACATATGGCACAGCTACAACATATGGAAATACAACCTCGGTTAATACAACAACAACTTATACTCCAACATACGGAATTACAGGCTCTACTAATCATACAGGAACTCGAACTACATTTTTTAGATACGTATTAATTACTGGCTACGATTACACCGAATTTAAACAGTCGGAAAAAGAAGTTCAAATATGGAAAACTACTGTTAGTAGCACTGGTTCTAGTGGTGATCTTAGACGCGTATTTCCAGTTTTAATGGCTGCCTCAGAACCTTATATAGCTACAAATACAGGTCAACAAATTCCTGTGTCACTTTCTGAATCAGATAATGCAGTTAAAATTATTAAAGGTCAGGCAGTAGAGTAATTAGTGCCTTAACGAGTCATTAGAGCAGGACAAAAAACAGTTGGTTTTTGCTCCTTCGTCGCTTATTTTAACCAACTATTTTTTGCCTGTTAATTAGGCGTATAAATAGGAAGTATATGAAAGAAATTCCATTTTATTTAGATTGGCAGTTCTGGTCTGCAGTTGCAGCCGTTGCTGCTTTAGTTTTATCTCAGCTTCCACCAGTAAAATTACTGTTTAAGAAAGGTGTGCTTACTATAGAAAAACACGGAACCATATTTATTCATCATACAATCGGGAGTCCGAATATTAACCTATTTGTGATTCTAAAAAATATCGGTGGCTCAAGCATCAGTGTACATTCGATTGATATGAATATAATCCGCAAGAGTTCTACCTCATTCTTACTTAAGGGACGAGGCTATGCAAACAACCCTTCTGACTATAACTTTGTAATGCTTACTCCTTTTGAAATTGAGCCTAATCAAACATGGGCACATACAATCAGTTTTGTTGATTTATGGAATAGAGCTGAACAAAAAGAGTATAAGGCTATATATTCAAATATCAGAGATACCATAACTGAAAAAAACAGGGTTGACCCAGGATACACTAAAAGACATGAGGCTGATGAAAGTGACTATATAAAAATTTGCAATTTTTTCGAAAAAAATTACAAATGGATTGATGGAGAATATGACGCTGAAATTTTAGTTAAGGATAAAGAGAATAACGTTATTGCTAAAGATAAAGTGAAATTTACTTTATTTGAAAGTGAATCTGATGAGCTGAGGTTATGGGTTGAAGACTATAAGTATGGTAACTCAATCCATCTACCTGTCTCACAAAAACAGTATGGCGTCTGGGTGGATCTTTCTGATTAATCAAAAATTTATAACAGCTAAATACGAAACATGGCCACCCACGATTATTTTTACATTTGACGTTGACACTTTTAACGCGCAATTTAAGTTTTTTATTTAAGTGTTAGAGTCATTAAGTTGCTTTACTTCAAAGATATGGTAAGTGTAGGATGATATTAATCAATAACTTAAACAGTCGGCTTTATCGGGCGAACCGTTCAATAAGCGTTATATTTAATACAAGGTGTCTATGGGCTCGAAAAATACACAAAGATCAAATGCTAGAAAAAGATCGATGATAGTGCGTCTGAAAAAGGTAAAAGAAAAAACTGATGTAATCATCATGGTAGATGCAATGTTTGTAGCTTTAAAATCTTCTTTATTTACTAGTGTCGTAATTTTTTTAGGTGCATTAGTTCCAACTGTTTTAGCTTTATTCTTATATGATAAGCAAATATGGACTAGTTTTACTGCTTATATAATTGCTTCAGTTCTATTATTTTTGGTTCTTACCATTGTTTGGTTTAAACCCCAAAGTAAAATATTAAAAGTCATAAATGTACTTATCACTTCATTATTAGGGTTTATAGCATCTATAGATTTATTAAAAATAATTTCTAACTTAGTACTTTTTAATAAATACGGAGAAACACCTCTAGATAAAGTTCCATCTATATTCATTGATAGTGCAACATTTTCGAATCCATATCACACATTGGTTTTTAGTATTTTAACTGTATTTGTTTTTATGTTTTTTTATCATCTTTCAATAACTTATTGTAGAGCTAAGAATTTACAGAAGAAGGAGTTACTCTTGAAAGAAAAACATTTAGGTTACAGATATAAATTATAACAAGGTATTTAAACAGTGTACCATATTTCGTTCCTCAACAATTTTGGCACACTTTTTTAGTCCGCTTAATGCGACGTTATAAAAAAAGGAGAATTAAGTGGCGTTTAAAACAAAAGTGGCAGAAATGTTAGCATATCGTTCTGCGTACATTTGTAATAATCCAGAATGTAATACCTTAACTGTTGGTGCTGCATTGAATGACTGTAGCCTCAAGTTAAAGCTAGGTGAAGCTGCGCACATAATTGGTGAGAAACCACGGGCTGCGAGGTATGAAAACATTGGTGAAGAGAAACTATCCTCAATAGAAAATGGGATTTGGCTATGTGCAAATTGCCACACAATGATCGATAAAATTGATGGCATTGAGTTTAAAAAAGAAGAACTGTATGACTGGAAAGAAAAGCATGAAAAAATGATATCAATGCTTTTGAAAACACATAAAAGTCCAGTTCCATTGTTAGTTCGTCAAACAGAAAATTTTGATCTTGCTCAGAGCTTAGTGGACTTTTTGTCCGGAAAAGGTGCGTTTTACGAGCCTGCAAGTTTTGAAAACCCAACACATGTCGTGTTATCTCTCGACGAAACTAGAAAGTTCATTAATCGAGAGATGAGAAAAATTCAACTGGATACAGAGCTTAAGCAAGTTTTCTCAAGCATAAGTAAGTGCGCACAGGATGTAATGAACGAAATGTCTCAATCAGCTCAAAATATAGATGTACAAGAACTGAATGACTATTTGACAGTAATGCGTCGTAAAGTTGGCAAACAACTTAAAATCCTTCAAAAAAAGTATGGCTGCTCTATTACGGGGCAAATAACCACAATCGTGTAGTTTTTGTATAACAAAGCATTTAAGAGTGATTCCCAACGCTTCGCATTTTCAGTTCAAGGTTGGGTTTCGTAGATATGTGGGGTCAGTGTAAACTTTAATTGATAACCATTATTTACTAATCCCACTACCCATTTTTAGACCTTTTGAACGAAACATGGCCACCCACGATTATTTTACATTTGACGTTGACACTTTTAACGCGCAATTTACGTTTTTATTTGAGTGTAAGAGTCATTAAATTGCCTTATTTCAAATGCATAGAAAATGTAGGATGATATTAATCAATAGCTTAATAAGTCGGTTTTATCGGGCTTACGCTTCAGTAAGATGTTAGCTTTTCAGGAGAGTTCAGAGTGAGTTTAGATATAATGGATTTAGTAGTGGCCTTAAGTGTAGTCGCTACTGCTATGGCTGGCTTAATCTCAGGTTATAGCTCTTCCTATAAAATTGTGGAAAATAAACCTGATAATGTAAGGTATCTTGAGAACAGGATAAATGAATTAAAAAGATATTTGAAGGAGCAACAAAATATAGCTAAGAGGAATCAAATTTCAGGTAACCTTTTGACTATTGGGCAATATATTGTAGGTGGGTTACTAGCTACTTCGTTTATACAAGAACAGATGTCAAGTGTTATGGTGGGTATTTTAGGGTTAATTGTATTATTTTCATCTACCGTACACCAAAAGTTTAGGCCAGACTTAAAAGCCGCAGCAGCTCAAAGTAGGGCTACGAAACTAAAACAATTACTAAGGCGTGCTCAAGATTTATCGAATGATATAAGCTTAGTGTATAAAGGGAAAATAGACTCACAATTAAAAAGTGAAAGTACTTTAGCTGCGTCTATAGGTATGCAAATGGATCAAATTGAAAATGAAGAAATTCAAAGCGCATTAACTACAGATGCCATTCAGTATAAGCAAGATGCAGAGAAAGAGCCTTAACAATACACATTACTCGCACCCGTTGGTCGCAGGGGCGCCAACCCGTTGTGAGGTTCTTCGCCCGTGTGCTTTGCGTTAATCTCAAATCACGGTAGTTCGCATAATATGATTCAGTGCATTACAGCTTATTGCACCTATTCATATTTGCAGCAACTCACTTAACCGATAACTTTTAAATCAAACCTAGAAGTTATCGGTTTTACATATCACACAAATTCAATTCGACCAACGCCATATGTGGCGTAAAACACGCCATATATGGCGTATTTTTACCCCTGAAAACCGCTACAGTTTATATAAGCTTGATACCACTGCGTAACTGGCTTTGCTTCCTCTCTAGTTCCTTTTTGCTCCTCTTTGCATACTCTCGTTAGATCATCGCCGTTGGGCTCCTGCATTGGAGCCCTTTTTTTTGCTCATATTTACCAGGTGCAGCATGAATATTAAAACAAGGCTTTTGGCGCTGGGGTTATCTGGCGTTTTGCTTACTGGCGGCGTGTTAGTTGCCACGGGTGAAGGTGAAGTGTTACGCACTTATGTTGACCCTGCCGGTATTGAAACAGCCTGCTTTGGCCAAACAGGCCATAACATAAAGCTTGGCATGGTGTTTACTCACCAGCAGTGCTTAGACATGCTGGCTAGCAGCCTTAAAAGCTTTGACCGTGAATTGGTTAAACTCACCCCGCCATTAAGCGAGGGTGAACACATTGCTTACTTAAGTTTTATTTACAACATTGGTGCCGAGGCTTTTGGGGCTTCTACGCTGCGTAAAAAGTTGTGGGCAGGTGACCGGGTTGGCGCATGTAACGAGTTGCCAAGGTGGGTTTACGCCAAAGGCAAAAAGTTACCAGGCTTAGTTAAACGCCGCTCAAATGAGCGGCGTTATTGTTTGAGGGACTTGTAATGTTTAATGATTTTAAAACCACAGTGCTGTTATGTGCAGTGCTGATTATGGCGACGGTGATTACCGTTGGGGCGTTAAGCATTACCTCACTTAAAGCTAAAAACGGCACATTAAGCGATGACTTGCTGCAATCGCAAGTTAGCGTGGATGCGTTACTGAGCAGCAACGCTAACAAAGATGAACGGATTAACACGCTTGAACGTGATTATCGCATTATCACCGAGCTAAACACCTCGCACCGCAAGCAAGTAGACGATCTCCAATCGACGTTAGATCACAAACTAGAACGTGCTAATCAGCTAAGGACATCAAACCATGAGCCAACTAAAACATGGGCTAATACTGATTTGCCTAGTGATGCTGTGCAGCTGCTCAAGCAAACCGATTGTCAAAGTGGTGACACAGACCAACACGGTTTATGTGTTACCGCCCCCTGATTGGCTTGAGCTTTGTGATAACCCACGTTTTATCGGGTTCTCAAATCTGGATTTACTGAATCATTCCCTTACTCAAACCAATGCGCTAGCAAGTTGTAATGTAAACATGCTGCGCCTACAACAATGGCGGCAACAATATGAGCATAACGACTGACCTAAGTGCAAAACTCACATCGTTATTGTCTTACATTGCCTCGTTTTTTACCGCTGCTGGCAGTTATGTGAACGATATGGATATTGGTGTTGTAGTCGGCGTGTTGTGTGCTGTGTTTACCGCGTTTATTAACTGGTTTTATAAAGACCGCCAGCGCCAGCGTGCGACATTAAAAAGTGAGCGTGAAGCCAGAATACAAGCGCTGCAAGAGCAGGTGTTGCTTAAACAATTGCAGCATATTGAACAAGAGCGATGTAGCCATGTGTTAGACGATATTCACAAGGACTAGCTAATGGCACGTATTCAAACACCCGACGCCGAGCCAGTGCTACTGAACAAAACCGACCTGTGCAAAAGTTTGGGTATTAGTACCCAAGCGTTCGATAAGTGGGATGTGCCGATACACAGCAAAAAAGGCCGTGAGTGCTTGTACACCATGAGCGACGTGGTGGGTAACCGAGTGGCTAATGAGCGTAAGAAACATGTAAGCAATCCAGCGCCCGAAGATAACGACAAGCCCAATATCGAGTTTGAGCGTTGGCGCTTAATCAAAGCGCAAGCCTACGGCCAAGAGCTTAAAAACGAAAAAGACGGCAAAGAAGTGGTCGAGGTGACGTTTTGCTCGTTTGTGCTTAGCCGAATAGCCGCGCAAATATCGCCGGTGCTGGACCAAATACACATTCGTGTAAAACGTAAATTCCCCGACATGCCAGAACGCACCATAGATGCTATTCGCGCTGAAGTGATTAAAAGCCAAAACACCGCCGCTGAACTGGCCAACGGCATTGAGGATTTATTAGATGAATATATCAGAAGCACAGATTAAAAATTTGAAAGCTGCTGTCGCTGCTGGCCTTAAATCGTTTTATCGTCCACCTATGTTGACCTGTAGTGAATACGCCGACACCCATTTTTATATGTCGTCGGAGTCGTCTTACACCGAAGGTAAATGGGAAAGCTTACCGTTTCAAATCGGCATATTGAATGCCATGGGTAACGACCAAATCACCACGCTGAACATTATGAAGTCAGCGCGTGTGGGTTACACCAAAATGCTGATGGCCAATGCGGGTTACAAGATAGAACACAAAAAACGTAACGTGTTGATATACCAGCCGCGTGACGGAGCCGCCAAAACGTTTATGAAAAAACACGTTGAAACCGCCATACGTGATATGCCGATTTGGAAAGCCCTAGCGCCATGGATTGGCCGTAAACATAAAGACAGTACCTTAGAAGATAAAATTTTTACCAACGGTAAAACCTTAATGGTGCGTGGTGGTACTGCCGCGGCTAACTACCGTGAAATATCAACTGATGATGTTATTTATGATGAGTTAGCCGGTTTTGATGAGTCAATCGAACACGAAGGTAATGCCACATCGTTAGGTGACACCCGTGTTGAACTGTCGTTGTTTCCTAAATCGATACGGGGTTCAACGCCTAAAGTATTGGGTACCTGCCAAATTGAAAAGGCCTGTAGCGAAAGCCAGTACCAATTTAGATTCAACTTGCCTTGCCCACATTGCGATGAGCTGCAGCATTTAAAGTGGGGCGGTAAAACTGAACCCTTTGGTATTAAGTGGCAAGGTAGCGACCCAAAAACCGCTTATTACGTTTGCGAGCACTGCGGTTGCTGCATTGAAAACAATCAACTGCACGACATGGAAGAACACCCAAGTGCTTTATGGATATGCGACAAAACGGGCGTTTACACCTCAGACTTTATTTCGTTTTTCGACAAAGACGGCGACGACTTTTTAACGCCCGAAAATATCTCGATTTACATTTGGTCGGCTTATAACACACTTAACAGTTGGGCCAAGTTAGTTACCGAGTTTTATAAAGCTAAAGGCGACAAAGAAAAGTTACAAACTTTTGTTAACACCAAGTTGGGCCAGCCATGGGACAACGACAACGGCGAACGCATTGAGTGGGAAGACTTAGGCCGCAGGCGTGAAATGTACCCCAACGGTAAAATGCCCGATTGGGTTGTGTATGTTACGGCGGGTGTCGATACCCAAGACGACCGCTACGAAGGCCGTGTTTGGGGATGGGGCGCAGGTAAAGAGTGCGCCTTAATCGATAGGTTTATTTTGTATGGTGACCCAGCCTGCCAAGTGTTACTGGATAAAGTCGCGCTGCGCTTAAACCAAAGTTACCCGCGTAACGATGGCATTGTGTTGAGCATTGGCACAACGTGTTGGGATTCGGGCGGCCATTACTCCGATACCGTTTACTCAATGAGTAAAAGGCTGGGTTTGTTCCGCGTGGTACCCATTAAAGGCGCCAATATGTACGGCAAGCCGATTGCCAATTTCCCGCGTAAGCGAAGTAACAAAGGTGTGTATTTAACCGAGGTGGGCACCGACAACGCCAAAGAGTTGATCATGGCCATGATGCGCACTCAACCCAGTGTTGATACACGTACACCTGGTGCAATCCATTTACCACTTAACGACAGCATTTGTGATGACACCGAACTGCAACAGTTAACGTCTGAACGAAAATTGCCGACACGCCGCGACGGTCGCATTGTTTACCGCTGGGAAGCTGGCGGCAGACGTAACGAAGCGCTGGACTGCTTTGTGTATGCCTTGGCTGCGCTGTATATCGCCATTGATCGCTTTGGCATTAATCTCGACTCGCTCAGTAAAGTGATAACAACCGACACTCAAAACGAAGCATCAACCGATGAATCCCCCAAACCTAAAAAACCGAAAAAGAGCCAAGCCAATAACTGGCTAAATGGTGGTTCGGTTAAATCAGGAGGCTGGCTGTAATGTCAAAGCAAGAAGCGGCAGACATGGTCGCGCTGTATATCGAAGCCGAAAAAGATGTACTGGCGGGTAAGTCAGTCAGCATCAACGGCAAAATGATGAGTACAGAAGACCTGGAACAAATACGTAAAGGCCGCATGGAATGGCAGCGCACCTTAAGCATGTACACCCGCCCACGGGGTACCACACTGGCCCGATTTAACTAGGAATCAATATGAGCATTATTAACGATGCACTTTCGTATTTATCCCCTGGCTGGGCGCTAAAACGACAGGCAGCCGCAATGAGTTATCGCAACCTTAAAGGTTACGAAGCTGCTAGCCCAAGCCGAACCCACAAAGCCAATAAAGAGGGACGCGGTGCGAACCAGGCGGTATTTGCTGCAGGTAAAAGCTTGCGGGAACAGGCGCGATGGTTAGACGAAAACCACGATCTCAGTATTGGCATTTTAGACCGAATGGAAGAACGGGTTATTGGTGCCCAAGGAATTGTGGTTGAGCCACAGCCCCGTAGTATTAGTGGTGAAATACTGGATGATTTGGCCAATGATATTCAACGCCGTTTTGCTGCATGGTCATTAAAGCCTGATGTAACAGGGCGCTACACACGGCCAGAGCTTGAACGCTTAGTGTTACGTACCGCATTGCGCGATGGTGAAGTATTCGGCCATCAAGTGCGTGGCAAGGTGGCTAAGTTTGGTCACCCCAACCCGCAAGGCACGCAATACAGTATTGAGGCGTTAGAGCCTGATTACATTCCGTTTGAACTTAACGATGTATCAACCCGCGTTCGCCAAGGGTTAGAGGTTAATGGTTGGGGGCAGGTGGTTAATTACCATGTGTTGTTTGATCACCCGTCTGACCAAATTGGCTTTCGCTACAAAACTAAAATGGTACCTGCAAGTAACATGTTGCACCTTGGCATGTTTAAGCGCCTGCACCAGCTGCGCGGTATCAGTATTTTTCACGGCATTTTAACCCGCCTTGGCGACATTAAAGACTATGAAGAGTCTGAACGGGTAGCCGCTCGTATTGCTGCAGCCTTAGCGTTTTACATCAAACGCGGTGACGCCAGTATGTTTGGCCTAGATGGTGATGCTAAGGCTGACCGTGAAATTAACATTGCACCAGGCATGACCTTTGATGATCTCGCTGTTGGTGAAGACGTCGGCATGATTGAGTCAAATCGCCCTAACGTGCATTTAGTCGATTTTCGTAATGGTCAGTTAAAAGCCTGTGCCGCGGGTACCCGTGGCAGTTACTCAAGCATTGCCCGTGATTACCAAGGCAGCTACTCAAGCCAACGCCAAGAGCTGGTTGAGCAAGATGAGTCGAACCGCATTATGCAGCAATGGTTTTGTGCCGGTTGGGCGCGGCCTGCGTTTCGTAACTGGTTGGAAATGGAGTTAATGAACAAGCAAGACCCTATAACCCTGCCGCCAGACCTAGACACCCGCACCTTGTTTGATGCTGTGTATTACGGACCCACCATGCCATGGATTGACCCCCGCAAAGAATCCCAAGGTTGGGAAATGATGATAGCCGGTAATGCCGCAACCGAGGCTGACTGGGCGCGAGCCCGTGGCCGTAACCCAAGCGAAGTTAAACGCCAGCGTCAACGTGAGGTGAAGTTTAACCGCGAAAACGACATGGTCACGGGTAACGACCCAGAGCCACAAAACGGAGAAACCCCAAGTGAAAAAGACAAAACTAAGTCTAGCCGTGGCCGCCATGATGCTAATGCCAAGCGCATCAGCGAGCTTGACCGAGAGTAAAGAAAAACGCGGTATCTACAGCATGAAAGGTGCTGCCAATGGTGTGGTCGAATTGATTTTATATGGCGATGTTGGCTGGGATTTTACCGCCAAACAAATCGCCACTGACCTACGTGCAATGGGCAAAGTGTCGCAGATTAACGCTTACATTCAATCGGGTGGCGGCGATGTGATGGATGGCATGGCCATTTATAACATTCTCGCTCGCTGGCCTTGCCAAAAGTCGATTTGTATTGAGTCAGTAGCAGCTTCTATGGCCAGTGTTATTTGCATGGCATTCGACACCGTGATTATGCCGTCCAATGCCTTTTTGATGATCCATAGCAATTGGGGCGGTGCAGTTGGTACCGCTGATGATTTACGTGAATATGCTGACTTGCTCGATAAGTGGCGCTCAAGTATGGGTAAGGCTTATCAAGACAAAGCCAGTGGCAAGTTAAGTGATGAGCAGCTCGCCCAATTTTTCAAAGAAGATACTTGGTTGTCGGCACAAGAAGCGGTTGATCTTGGGCTAGCAGATGAAGTGATAGAACCGATGCAAATGGCTGCATCAATTAATTTTAAACGACTGAAGGACTTTAATAATATGCCTAAAGCATTACAAACCCTGCTAGCACAACAGGGCAATATCGGTGCTACCAACACGCCTGCGCCAGCAGCCACTAACACCCCAGCCGCATCGGTACCAGCACCAGCTGCACCGTCGCAAGCTGATATTCAAGCGGCTGCTATTACATTTAATGCAGAACGTATTACCGGCATTAATGCCGCGTTCGCCACGTTCCCGCAATTAGCTGAGCTTAAAAACAGCTGTATTGCCGATGCCAACATTAATGCCGAAAAGTCGAAAGACCTTATCTTGGCTAAGCTTGGTGAAGGTATCACGCCGTGCGCCGTGCAGCCTAAAAGTGTCATTATTCATGCCAGCAACGGTAACATTGTTGGTGACTCAATTCGTGCGCAATTAATGGCTCGGGCTGGACATGAAGCTGCACAAAAAGACAATGGCTATGGTAGCTATAACTTACGTGAACTTGCTCGTGCATCGTTAGCCGATCGCGGTATTGGTTGTGCCGGTATGAACGTGATGCAAATGGTGGGGTTAGCGTTTACTCATACCTCATCTGATTTCGGTAACATCATGTTAGATGTGGCCAATAAGTCAGTATTAAAAGGTTGGGCTGAAGCGGCTGAAACCTTTGAACGTATCGCTAAAAAAGGTCAGTTAAGTGACTTTAAAGTCGCGCACCGTGTTGGCATGGGTGAGTTTAAAAGCTTACCAGAAGTGAAGGACGGAGCAGAGTACAAGTACATCACTGTTGGCGACCATGCTGAAAAAATTGCCCTAGCAACCTACGGCGGTATTTTCACGTTAACACGCCAAACGGTTATCAACGATGACATGGACATGTTAATGGGCGTACCGATGAAAATGGGTAAAGCGGCCAAGCGCACTATTGGTGATTTGTTTTGGGCTGTGTTAACCAAAAACGCCAAAATGAACGACGGTAAAGACTTGTTCCATGCCGATCACGGTAACTTAGCATCGGGTGCGCCAAGCGTTGAAGCATTCAGTATTGCTGCTGAGTTAATGGAATCGCAAATGATTGGCGAATCACCATTAAATATCATGCCAGCATTTGCATTGGTACCACCTAACCTTAAGCGTGCAGTGCTGCAAATAATTCAGTCAACGTCGGTTAAAGGCACTGATGCAAACTCAGGTATTGCTAACCCAATCCGCGACTTTGTTGAAGTGTTGTCAGAGCCTCGCTTAAAAGCGAAAAGCGATAAAGAGTGGTACTTATCAGCCGCTCAAGGTGAAGACACGATTGAAGTGGCTTATCTTGATGGTATCGACACGCCATACATTGAGCAGCAACAAGGTTTCACTGTTGATGGTGTAGCAACCAAAGTGCGTATTGATGCTGGTGTATCACCACTTGATCACCGTGGATTGGTTAAATCAACGGGTGTGTAACTCGCATGCATTTCGAAACAAAAGCGGCCGCTAACTCGATTGAGGAAGCGGCCTTTTTAATGGCAAATTTTTAACGTAATTGGGAAAAAACCTTATGAAAAATTGTGTAGCAGATGGCACTACCATCGACTTTATCGCCACGGCAGCAGTTGCCAGTGGTGACCCAGTATTAGTAGGTAAAGTGGTTGCCGTATCGCTTGGCAATGTTGCTATTGGTGACGCGGGCGTCGGTGCAACTGAAGGCGTATATGAATTGCCAAAAGTGACCGCTGATGACATTACCCAAGGTGGGCAGGTGTATATCAAGGCTGATGGCATGATCACTAGTGTTGCATCAGGCAATACCTTAGCAGGGAAAGCTTGGGCCGATGCGTCTAACCCAAGCGATACAGTATGGGTAAAAGTTAATGCCTAGCTTGGCATCGGTATTTGCTGACCGAGTAAATGCCAAAATAGCACGGGTGTTTCAGCGCTTGGCTGACCCGTGCGAGTTTGCCCCAATGGATGGGGCAACACCTTATAACCGTTTGGTTTCGTTAGATGATAACGGCAGTGAAATTGCCGCATCGTCTAATGAGTATGTGCCCGAGTTAATCATGCGTGCTGAGTTTTTACTCACCGAGGGTGATGTTAATTCCGGTGATGTATTCACCATTAGCGGTACTGAGTGCCGGTTAACGCAACGGGTTAGCACCGACTCGGTATGTGTGACTTATATTTATATTCAACTTTAAGGCGACATCATGGCGTTAACAATGACAGGTTTTGACGCAGTAAATCGCGAGCTTAAACGCATGCGTGATGCGCAGTCGCCAGCCATTGAAAAGGCCATAGACGATGCAGCCAAGTTTGGTAACCAGCTAGCGGTAGATGAAATATTCACAAAGTACGGCTTTAAGTCGAGGTCGTATGTGGATCAGCATTTCAGTGTCAGCATTAACCCCAAAACCCTTAGATCTTACATTAGCGCAAGGATGCGCCCCAGCACCTTAACCCGTTTTGCCAGCCCACGTTATAAAGTGGGTAAGCGGGCGGCAAGGGTCGCCGGTGGCTTTAGCATAAACGTTATTCGCAATAAGCCTGTGTGGTTTAGTGGTGCGTTTACTGTCATTGGCCGCAACGGTAATCAACTTATGTTTAGTCGCAAAAAGGGTGATAACTCTTGGCGTGAACTTAACGGACAAAAAGCGTTATACGGCCCTTCAGTGGCAGGCAGCTTTGGCTTTATGCGTGATGATTTAGAACCACCCATTATTGCCCATCTGCGTAAAAAATATGGCCAATACGCTAAGTAGTCTTTTACCAAGCATCGAGGTACCCATGATCCAAACTATTTTAGACCGACTCAAATTGGTTGACGGTGCAACTGTGCGCGAAGGGTTTTACACCCAAGGGCTGGCAAAAGAACAACAGTTTATCTTTTTGCAGCCTTATACCGATTTGTTTGGTGCTAAAAATGGGCTAGATAAATACCGTGATGAAATTGCCTTACAAGTGGTAGCCGGTATCAATTTAAGCAAATCAACTGAACCCACCGCCGAGCTAATCAACTTAGTTCGAGACATTCGCACTGCCTTTTTTAAAGACGAGCGTAACACTGAAAAACCCTCGTGGTTGCCTAGTGCTATCAGCTTTAAAGAAGCTGAACCCTGTAAATACATTATGCCCGAAGCCCATGAAAAACATGGTCTGGCGGTCATTACCTTAACCCTTGTTCATTTAGTTACATTTGGAGATAAATTATGAGCGAAATCGTAACCGAAAGTTACATCGGCTCAGGCATTGTGTATGTCAATGGCCGCGATGTTGGTAACGCCAGTGGCGTAAAAATCGACATCGAGCAAGAAACCAAAGAGCAGCCTAACTATCGTGGCGGTGGCGGTAATGCCGCTGAAATCACTAAAGTGAAATCGGTAAAGCTATCGATGACATTAAACGATTTTAGTAACGCCAACTTAGCATTGGGCTTGCGCGGTAAAGTTGAAGTATTAACCGCCGGTGCTGTCACCGACGAAGTGATTATTGCCATATTAGATGGTTTAGCCGACACCGCTAAAATGATTGATACCACTATCCCGCCAGTTGTCACTAATGCGGCAGGTTCAACTACTTACGACGTTGATGTTGATTATGTTGTTAGTGCCGGTGGTATTCGTGCATTAAGCACCGGTGCTATTACTGCAGCAGAATCGTTAAAAGTCAGTTACACCAGTAAAGCCGGTAATGCGTTGCAAGCACTGGTTGAGTCAGGCGCTGAGGTCAAAGTGATTGTTGATGGCGTCAACGATGCCACGGGGAAACCTTACACGCTTAAGTTCTACCGCTGGAAGCCTAGCCCAACATCAGGTCTAGATTTAATCGGTGACGACTTTGGTTCGTTTGACATTGAAGGTGGCGTACTTGCCGACAGCAGTATTGTCGCTACTGGTAAGTCTAAATTCTTTGTACGTAGCGCTGCGTAAGCGTCTTTCCAGATAATAAGCACCAGGTCCAACCAAACAACCCACAACAGCAATGTTGTGGGTTTTTTATTTTGTTTTTTAACGCTAATTTGGTGATGTATGAGTTTTAAAGACCAAGTCATTAACCTGATCATTCAGGGCAAAGATTTATTTTCCAGTGAAGCTAAAAAGTCTGAAAAAGCGGTTGCTGAATTAGCATCACAAAGCGAAATCCTTAATGCCCGTTTAAAAGAGTTAGAAGATTTACAAGCGGCCGCCAATTCAATTGATGGTTTAACTGCATCAATCAGTAAAGGCGAACGTGCCTATAAAGATAACTCGGTTGCTCTCGACAAACTGGTCACCGAACAAAAGGCAGCCGTTAAAGAGTTAAAGCAACTTGAAGCCGCGCAAAAAGCGGCAGAAGGTTCAACCAATCAACTTGAGCAAGAATACAATCAAGCTCAAGCAGCATTAGTTAAATATGAAACCGAGCTACAACAAGCCCGAGTTGAAGTTGCAAAGCTCAGTACCGAGCAACAACAAGGTGCCACGGCCAGTAAAGAGCAAGCGACCGCATTAACCAAAGCCAGTACCGATTTACAAAAATTAACCAATGAACAAACCAGCGCTAAAAATGCGGCCACCGAACTTGCCACAGCATTAGACAACCAGCGCCGAGATCTACTTGAGGCTAGCACCGCCACCGAAGCAGCTAGTCGAAATAAAGCTGATTACACATTAAAGGTTAAAACTGCTCGCACCGAGGTAAACCAGCTAGCGAGCAGCATTAACAAAAACAAAACTGAATTAGACAAAAATACCGCCAGTTTAAAAACTGCTGGCGTCAGCATGGACAACCTTGCAGATGCCACCAAGGACTTAAAGCAGCAACAAGCCGCTGCCGAAACCGCATTAGGCGGCGTAAACACCAAGCTTGAACGCCATAATAAGTTATTGGTTGAGTCTAAAAAAGACGCCGGTGATTTTGGTGGCAGCATTAAAAGTGCAACTGTCTCATTGGTTGCCATGGCCGGCGCCTACATTGGTGTCGATAAGTTATGGGAAAGCCTTAAGTCGATACTGACTGCAGGTGATGATGCTGCATCATTTAGCGCCCAAATGACCGCTATGATGGGCAGTATTGCCAGTGGTGAACAAGCCACCCAATGGATTAAAGACTTTGCCAATAATACAGGTACCCGTTTAGATACTGCCAAAAAATCCTTTGCATCGTTAAAGACATTTGGCATTGATCCAATGAATGGATCATTGCAGTCGATGGTTGATTACAATGCACGCTTAGGTGGCAGCCAAGAAAAATTAGAAGGTATTATTTTAGCGGTTGGCCAAGCATGGGCTAAGCAGAAACTGCAAGGTGAGGAAATATTACAGCTGGTTGAGCGCGGCGTGCCCGTGTGGGACTTGCTTGAAAAAGTCACCGGTAAAAATGTGACGCAGTTGCAAAAAATGAGCGCGGCAGGCGAGTTGGGCCGCGACGTCATGAAGCAACTGTTTGACGAAATGGGCAAGCAAGCCAATGGGCAAGCATCAAAAAGCCTCGAGCGCTTAAGTGGTCAAGTAAACTTAATGTCCAACAAGTGGACAGAGTTTAAAACCATTATTGCTGATTCTGGTGCGTACCAGGTAGCGGTTGATTTTATCCAATCGTTAAATGATAAGTTTGATGAACTGAATAAAAACGGCCAAATCAAACAGGCCGCGCAAGACATTAGCGACTTTTTTACCACCATGATCCGCGATGGTGGCGCCAGCATTACCGCCACACTTGAGAACATCGCCGCATTTGCTCGGGCATTAAATGTGATTAGCGGATCGTTACGCTTAGTGTGGAACGGTATTACGGCTGGGCTATCTGCTATTGCGCTTGTCGCTACCGCATCATTTGCCAAAATTATTGATGCTTATGCTTATATGATTGAGGCGCTTGGTGGTGATGAACTTGGCGCTTCTATCCGTCAAGTGTCGGAGGCTGTAAAAGCTATTTCTAATGGCTACAAGCAACAAATTGAGCAAGACAGCAAAGACATTAATGCTGCTTGGAAACAGATAACGGGGGAGGTTGAGAGTGCGGCAAACAGTGCCTATAAAGCAGCCGGTGATGCAGCAACTAAAAGCGCCAAGGTGCAGACTGATGCTGCTAATAAAGTGGCTGATGCTCAAGATAAGCTAGCCGAGTCAACTGACGATCAAACTAAAGCCATTGATGCTTATGAAGCAGCAATGAAAAAAGCAAATGTAACTACATTAAAGTCTTTACAGGATATAGCTGCTAAGGCAAAAACAGCTTACGACCAAGTTAATGAAGCTGTTAAAAATGGTGTTGGCTCCACTTATGACGCAGAACAAGCATTTTTAAAATACGCTGAAGCATCGATTAAAGCCGCTGCTGCTGGTGATACTCAGGTCGATGCGAGCATTCGCCAACAAGCCGCTAACCTTGGGCTAGCTGATAATATTGATGGGTTAGTTGCTCAATATCAAAAGCTAAAGCAAGCGCAAACGTCGATTGGTGAAAGTGGCCAGCAAGCTGAACAACAGGTAGAAAGCTCAAGTACTAACATTGGTATTAGTATTCAAAATACCGTGGGTGTAATTGTTAAAAGCGCTCAAGATGCGGGGTCTACATTATCCAGCATCGCCGAGTTCTTCACCTCATATTTACGTGGCATAACAGCTGAAGTCGCTGAACTCAGCACGGGTGCTGTGGCTTACTTTAAGTCGATACTGTATGGCCAAACGCTATTAACTGACTCAAGTAGTGAGCTAGAGAAAACCATTCAGGTTTATAAAAATCTAAGTGGTGAGATTGGTGATCTGCTTGATGTGCAAGCCAAGTCAATCGATTTTACTGGCATTAGTAATTTCGCTCGTAAAGCTGAGATAGCAGGCAAGCAAGCCCAAGCAGCATATTACAGTCAGCGTATTGAGCTGCTTAAAATGGTCGATGCCCTCAATGCTGCCGAAAGTGGCAACATTGGCTTAGTCGATAGCGCCGAACGTGCGGCTAACTCAATGAACTTGATGAACGATCAAGACTTGGGTGTGCTTAAGTCAGCTATTGATTCGGCAAAATCAAGCATGGACTCGTTGCGTGATAGTGCTCAATCAACCCTCGATACGTTGCAAGACGAACTAGACGGCTACCTTGGCCGCCAGGATGAAATTGAAAAGCGCCGTTATCAGCAAGAACTAGCCGATATTAAAACCCAGTTAGCTCAGGCTGAATCAACGGGTGACAAGACATTAATCACCCAACTGAAAGAAGCCGAAAAAACGCTAAACAAGGTTTACGCTTATCGCACCGCCGAAATAAAAGCCCAGCAAGACGCCAGCGAAAAGCAAGCCATTAGCGACGCTGCTACCACCAAACAGCAATCTACCGCCAGTGCTGTGCAAACCAATGTGACTACCCAAACCCAGCCAACCACTACAACAGCCGCCGCGAATAGTAGCGACACCGTAGTGCTGCAGCTGCAAGTGGGTAACCGCACGTTTGATGCACAAACCAAGCGCAGTATTGTGAATGAACTTGTGGCCGAGATTAAGCGTTTGCAGTCGGTGGGTGGTTAGCCGCTCGTTTGCAGTAACCCAAAATAAAGAGGCGCTATGTTTAACACCACTATCGACACCATTGTGTTGACCGAACCATTGCACTGGCTAAACCGCAATAACACCCAACGGGTTGCCGCCAATATGAAGCGGGCACTTAACGGTGCCCCGCATATTCAGCAAACCATTATCCCTGCAGGTATTGCGTTAGAGCTTGGCAGTAAAAACGGTTGGATGCCCCGCAGTGAGTTCGAACAACTGCAAGCCCACGCGGCCACCACATTAACCGAGTTTACGATTAACCACGACGGCAGTGACATTAACGTGATGTGGGATAGCACTCAAAACAGCGTGATCACTGGTGACGATGTTGA
This sequence comes from Shewanella sp. S1-58-MNA-CIBAN-0166, assembly GCF_040310085.1. Lineage (NCBI taxonomy): Bacteria > Pseudomonadati > Pseudomonadota > Gammaproteobacteria > Alteromonadales > Shewanellaceae > Shewanella > Shewanella sp. S1-58-MNA-CIBAN-0166. The sequence continues at coordinate 71,874 of NZ_JBEOPN010000002.1, forward strand.
CGACCAGTTGGGTGGGTATCCGTTGCTGACCAACGTGGTATTACGATTTTTAACGCTGTAACTCTTTCTCGCTTATTGATAAACACAGGTGGCCCATGAGCATTACCCGTAATGATTTAAAGATATTTAAACCCGAACAGTTGGGTACCAGCGACGATGCTGGCGGCCAACGAACTCGTAATGCGGTTCAGTCTGGTAAGTTAAATGAATTGTTTACTGCGATTTCTGACATTGACCACGCGCAATCGTCACTCGACATTGTTAAGTGTTATCCCGCATTAGACACCATAGACACTGGCACCTTACTCGATGCGCATGTGTTTATTAGCCAGCCACCGAGTGATCCGCTCGTGTCGATGTTGCTAGTTGAAGCCGATGCATTAGACGATGAAGACCGTATGGTCGAAATGAAAGAGATTTTAGAATCGTCGGTTACCGCTGGGTCATTAATCCGTTCGGGCGCCCCAGGCTTCTTACCCAATCAAAACAGTTTTAGCCGCGAGTATTTACAGTCTACGTATATGTTTGACGGCAAAGAGTATCGCAAAACCACCAGTTTGCGGGTTGGCCAAGTGATTGCCATTACCGTTGAGTATGCAGGTATTGAAGATGCCGACTGGCCGCGTAAAACCCATTACGCCATGGTGACCGATACTAATGCACCAGGTAACAGTGAAGGCAATATTGTATTTGATCCACCCATCGATTTTGCTACCCCTGACTATAACGTCACCGTGAACGCCACAAGTAATTGCACCAAGCTGCGACTCACCAACGAAGCCAGCCCGTTAACGTTTCATGGTGTGAGTAAGTTAACTGCTGCCAGTAGCAACAAGAGTCTAGCCGTGCAAGCAGTACAGCAAAACCTATTGCCAGTGGTATTAAGCGAACAAGTTAAAACAGGCCAAGCCATTAGCGACGGTGACATAGTCCGTAAAACGGTATCGCAAAATGCGACAACTGCACAAAGCTATCAGTTTGCCTTGGTTGATGTATTACAGGGCGCCAATATCGCCGTTGATTACACCCCAATCACCAGTTACACATCGGGCGGCATTCAATACGGCAGTGACGACGCCATTGTGGTGGTCAGCAGTGACACGGTGAGTGTGACGTTATCGCGTAAACCTGACCTCAATACCCCAGTGTCGTTGCAGTACATCTCGGGTGTGTCGTATCAAAACTATGACAATACTGATGCATTCCCTGCAGATCGCGAATTAGTGCCCAACACGTTAACGGGTAAAGTGACTCGCCAAAGTACGCCATATCAATTTACCGAGCGTGATGGCGCGTTATACATCACCGTTTACTCTGGGTTTGGAGTGACTATTCAAGAAGAAATACGTGCAGCCATTGTAGACTATCAAACAGGCATCATCACACTTGAGAATGGTATCTCTAATCTTGTGTATGTTGGCTTAGTCATTGCTCCAGAATCAGCTAATGTGGCGACGTTTGTACTCAATGCCAGTGATGCATTGTTAGATACCTTTTATGTGCAGGTGTTTACCGTGGGTGATGTGTTAATCAGCGCCAGCTGTGACAGTAACGGCACGGTAACGGGTACAGGCATTAGCGGCAGTATTGTGAATAACCTGGTGCAGTTGTCGTTTACTCAAGACGTTAAGTTAAGCACCTTGCGGTATGACATTACCGAGCAGGTACGCAACTTACCGCCTGCTGATATTTATGGCCTAAACCCGCTGCGGATCCCCAATGCGGGTATTGTCGATATTTATCGCGCTTGGGGCACCATTGCCGTGTCGCATACTGACTACCAAAACATCGTTAGCCCAAGTAATGGCACGGTTATTACGATTCGCACTGGCAGTAACTTTATTGATATTAGCGACGCAACAGGTGCCAGTTTGTGGACCGCAACCAGTGATCACTTTAGCGTTGATAGCGCAGCCGGCACCGTTACCTTAAACAGTGACTTTAGCGGCTTTACTGCACCGTTTATCTTAAGTGACACCATTAGCGAGTTAGCATTAGTGACTGCAGTGAACACCAACACAGTCACGATTTCGGCTGCGTTGTCGCGTGAGTACCCCATTGGTTCAAGTGTGGCCAGTGTGCAAATACTCGGTGACTTACAAGCGCGAGTGGGCAAAGTGCGCGACATGACCAGCTGGGCTAACAACTGGGACTTAGACGGTGCCGCTGCACAAGGTACTTTGAATACGGTTGATTACCCGATTGAAGTGACCAACGCTGCAGCAGTGAATGAAGATTGGGTGTTGGTGTTTACCTCGACGACAGCGTTCCGTTGTGTCGGTAAACGTATTGGCCAAATTGCCACGGGCGACACGGTAAACGACTTTGCCCCGATTAACTCGCTAACCAATCAACCTTACTTTGTGATTCGCTCGGGCGCGTTCGGTGCCGGTTGGAATCCTGGTGAAGCCATTCGCTTTGCCACTGTTGCCAGCGCTAAACCCGTTATGCCAATTCGCACCGTGCAAGCGGGCCACAGCCAAATCAACACCGACCGCGCCGTATTGGCGTTTCGCGGTAACGAAGCTTAATTACTTTTAATTAAAACTATTTTCGAATGAGTGCCGGCAACAATGTCGGTACCGCTTTCGCGTGAGGAAAAATCATGGGATTACCAGTAACAGTTTATCGAAGCACAGATGTTGGGGCGCCACAGCTTGATGGAACAGTTGGCGCGTGGTTGAATGTTATTCAAAAATGTTTGGTTGATGGTTATGGTACTAAAACTGCACTTGGTTGGAGTCGTGCTTTTTATGATGTAACAACAGGTCGTGTTATTTATCGTAACAATACATCAGATGGTGGTTCCGGTGGAGTGGTTAGTTTTAGTGCTGAATTAGATAATGTTACATCAACATCTAAATCATTAGTTATCCAGTGTGCTAAAGATGCTGGCGGTATAGATTCACTATCTTTTTCATTGCCATCACTGTATCGACTTTGTAACACATCAGGTTTGGCATGGGAGTTGATTGGAACCTCTAGGGGGTTTTATATAATACAACATAATACATCTAACTCTAATCTGAATACTTCTTTCGTAACCAGTCAATGGACGATATTTATAGGTGATATCATCAGTTATTTTAATAATGATGATGGCATCTTCACTATGGTAAGTGGGTCTGCTATAAATTCTAACACTACTAGTACAGAACACACATACTCAATAGGTGGCACTTTCTCAACTAATGCTACTTTGTATAATGTAGATGGAACATCATCAAAATTATTGTATTCAATTCCAGCATGGACATGGATGTATACAGGTTATATCTCTTCGACTAATACTTTTGACCCAGTTGGTCTAAATGCTACGGTTGTACTTACCCCAGCATTACTAACATTGAGCATTAATACTAAAGATGTTAATGGCATTAACAGTTATGAAAGTCAGGTATCACCTAGTATTAGAGGTGTTGTTTCAGGTTTATATAGTTCACCAATGGGTTGTTATGACAATGATACATCATACCCAAGGGAAGTTAGTTTTGATGGTTCTCTATATTCAAGAGTGCGAGGCGATGCCGCCGCTAATCTTTGGATAAACATTGAGAGTTGGAATTATGCCTAATATAGAATTTGTCTCTGGTAAGCCACAATATGACTTTCAAGGTTGCGTTACTGTTGACTGTGATGTACTAGCTGAGAGATGTGTTGTATTTAACCATAAAACAATGACTCCTATTAGATCTAAAGCAATAAATGGTACTGTTATTAGATTTAGGTTGCCTCTTAAATACACTACTAGGTTTGATTTATGCGTCATTATAGTTGATGCAAATACTGAGTATAATGCTGCTATTTTAGATGGTGTTCAGGCTGAAATAATTGACGCGAATTTAGTGAAAATATGATTCAATTACGCTTTAGCCAACCTTGGCCAAACGCCAGTTCGCCAATTACCATTCGGTTTGAAGGCGATGTGGTACCAGAACCGCCAATCCGTGCACCGTCTTTGGGTATTCATTTGGGCGTGACATGGCAACCGCCATTATTCGCTGCTAATGATTTACAGTTAGCCAACACCAGTGAACGCCTAGGCAATCAAGTTCAGTTACATGTGTTATCAAATCCCGCAACAGAAAGCTATGTAACATCTAAGTGGCAAAACAAACCACTCACTCAGCTGCAAACAGCAATACATTATGCTGGAAAGGTGTTAACTGGGTTAACTATAAACTGGCAATGGTTTGTTGCGCCTAGTGTTGAACAATACAACACACTGGTGTGGTTGGTACCTAATCAACACTGCATGGTTATGTCTGTCGATTGGCAAGTTGCACCAAGGCTTAATACGTTGCATGCAAACATCAATTGGTGTGATGGTGCAGCATTAGTTAACGATATCACCACGGCTTACCGCTATGGCAATATCAGACTAATACAACCAAGCGTTGCTTGGGGGCCACATACTGCCAGTTGGATTTGTTCAACTCGTTATCGACCACCTAAAGGTAAAGTGACGATTCGATTTAGCGAACCTTGGGCCAATTCAACCAACCCATTGCAGCTGCGTTTTACCGCTTCAGCAAACTATTGCTACTTTGACGACGGTGGCGGCTTAGTTGACGCTAACCCGAGTTTACCCAGCCTTGATTTTGAAACCCCCATCGAACCCCAACTGCGCAGGTATTATTTAATGCAGCCAACCATTACGTGTGTGCGTGTGTCTGACAACGTACCGATTGTGATCAGTAATATTAGTATCAGCCGCAGTCGTGGTCAGTGGGCCAGTTCGGTGAGTATCGATTTTTCAAGTCGCATCGATGCCAGCCGTGCTGAAAACCAACTGCTTAAAGTCGGCATTAACGGCTATGAGTTCTTTACCTTGGTTGAACAAACCAGTGTAAGCAAAGTGTTTGGCAATGAAACGTATCGCGGAACGGGCCGTAGCCGCAGCGCCGAACTTGCTACGCCATACGTATTGCCGATCAGTTATACCAACGCAACATCACGCAGCTTTGCTGGTTTGCTTAATGACATGCTTCAATTCACTGGTTGGACAATTGCCCTTAATGGCATCGTTGATTTTAACGTACCTGCAGGTGCGTTCAGTGTTGGCAGTAAGTCACCCATCGATGCAGTGCAAGAAGCCGTTGCCCAATTGGGCTGCATGTTGTTATCTAACGACGAAACTAAAGCATTAACCGTGGTCCCTCGTTGGCCAACAGTGCCGTGGTTAATGGATGGTGTAACACCAGACTTAACTGTGCACGATGCGGTGATCACCAGTTACAGTGAATCAAAAGAAATCGGTACCGAGTGCAATGTGGTTTGGCTTCGGGGTGAGCAGCAGGGCATTAGCGCAAAAGTAAAACGTGCTGGCACTGCAGGCAATATCGCCGCCGATGACATCAGCGCTCAACTGATTGTTGATAACCAAGCCGCCAGAACAGCCGGCACCAACGCACTGGCCGACACGGGCAACAAGCTTAATATCAATATGAGTTTACCCATCATGGCTGACTTACCACCTGCAACACCTGGTATGTTGATTGGTATTCGCGAAGGTGTCGATGTGTTCAAAGGTACCTGCGATTCGGTGACGATCAGTGCATCGGTTAGCGACACTGGCGACATCGATGTAGAGCAAACCATCACCGTCGTTCGCCACGTTGCATAAACGGTTGCATCTAAATCAGCATAAGGAATCGTAATGTTAAAGCAGTTACAACAAAGCTTAAGCGCCCGGCGTACCATCATGACGATTAACGCGGTCAACACAGACGGCACCGTCACCGCCAGCACTGCCAGCAACCACACTCAACGGGTAATAGGTTCTGGCAATGTTGGCGATCACATCTACGTTCAAGACGGCAGGGTGCTAGGGACTGCACCCGATTTGGCGTTTTTTGAGATAGAGGTTTAGGGGTAATTATTTTTATTGTAGTTATTTGCTATGTAACTCGTACTAGCTGACTGTTACCCATTTCAAACGGAGTTCTTCCACAACACATTTTGCCTTGATGATATAGGTATTGTCCTAAATTGATTGTCTTGCAACATAACCCCGCACTCAGGATAAACACATACCTGTAATATCAATTTACCATCTATGGATTTAGTCAAAAAATGCTATTCAAATTGATGTGTGTACACCTCTGCGTACAGAATATGGATTAGCTTTATATTTAAGCTTTTTAAATTAATGGCTTAGGTTGTTTAGTCATATAATCGTGCCAGAATAAGGTGGGTTGAATTGCGTTAGCCATAGTAAGTATAAGATCCTTTTCGCGATTAAAACCATGTTAACATTTATCAGCATAAAAAAATGATAATGAGGTAACCTTCAATATGATTTTTCTAATATAACCTTGTTTACTGGTGACTAATGTGGATTTGCTGGTTACAATTTAGTGAAGTAGTAAAGGAATATTGTATGCATCATCATGTATTTACTCAACCATGCGTCAGTGAAATAACTCAACCGACTGCGTTGACACTTCGTTTACCGGATAGTGTGAGTGATTTATTAGTACTTTCAACGATGAGTAATCCTTTAGTTGAGTTTGTGGTTAGCCAAGTTGAGCATAAACAAACGACACTCATTTTACGTATTCAACCTTTTTTGACTTTTGCTTTTGAACATACACAAACAATGATTGAAACGCCTACTCAGCCAAGGCTCGTAGGGCAGGGGATTAAGTTATATCCTTCAATGGGGGTAGCTCCACGTGTGTGTATTGAACAACTCAGAAATGGGGTGGCGATTAATATTCACGCTGATGAAGATGTGCACTTTAGTGTAGCGGGTGAAGCTCGTTTTGAACTAGTGACGTTAGAGAATGACTTACGGATTTTGAGTGAACCTCAAGCTCTCGTTATGGCTAAAGCGATATTAGGACGTAAGTTTGATTATGATGAGCCTTCTACCATGCTTGCGGTTCATATAAGTGAATTAGAGCAAGTTCGACGAGAATTACGTGATTACCTCCGAGGCGAGTCGGGCAAAATCCACCCAGGCGTCTCAACTGAGCTACTAAAACTCGATCATTTATTGCAAAATAAGCATCAATGGTTGTTACGGACCTATCATCAGTCATTAGAGCGTTCCAACTTCGGCCGCTCGTCTAATGAACAATTTTATAATAATGAACAATTACAGCGTAAATTGGATTGTTTTGAACTTTTAGCCCCTAAAGACGTGTCGGAAATGGTCAATAAGCTGTGTGATGACGATCTTTAACTTTTCAGTAACTCTAGAGCCCACCCATGTCTTATATTTGCCCTATTTGTAGCGCGCCATTAGTACAACAACAACATTCTTGGCAATGTGAACTGCGCCATCAATTTGATTGTGCTAAAGAAGGTTACGTTAATTTATTGCCTGTACAAAAAAAGAAAACAAAAGATCCTGGTGATAACAAAGAAATGATGATTGCCAGACGAGAGTTTCTTAATCAAGGCTTTTATCAACAGTTAAGCGACAAAGTAAATCAGTTAGCGCTAGAGTTTGCTGGAGATGCCACTAAGGTGCTCGATATAGGGTGTGGCGAAGGGTATTACAGTCATCGGTTATTTGAAACGTTGCAGTCTGTGGTTAAACCCCATTGTGAGTTTTATGGTTTAGATATCTCTAAGTCTGCAATTCGTTATGCTGCCAAACGCTATAGTGGATTACATTTTTGTGTGGCAAGTGCATTTGAAATGCCTTTTGCTGATGACAGTTTTGATTTAGCGATACGTATTTATGCGCCGTCTAAAGTTGAAGAGTTACAGCGGGTGATAAAACCGACCGGAATACTCATTACCGTTTCTCCTGGGCCGATGCATCACTATGCGTTAAAAAAGAAAATTTATAGTGAACCCAAACAACATCCACAAGAACCTATGGTGTTAGATGGCTTTACTTACTTAGCACACCAAGCGTTAGCTTATTCATTAACATTAACTCGTGCGGAAGACATTGATCACTTTCTTAACATGACTCCTTACGCATGGAAGTTGAGTGATTCACAGAAGTCTCAGATAATAGAGCAAGGGCTCGAGTGTGAGATAGATTTTAAAATCGAAATTCATCAACGAGAACAATAAACAATCAGATAATTGATATAAATAACTATTTGATGCTCAAAGATAAACCTTTTTGAAATGAGACTAATTAAATACCATTGTTTGGTTGATGTTTGTTGACTTATCCTGAAAATGGTTTATAGTTTACTCAGCTTGAAGGTTGGGCTTATATTTATCAATACGAACAGTTTCGTCCTGTAAACATAAGTAATACCGGCATTTTCCAGCTTTACTGCCGTTAAGGCTTTAACTATTTTTTTTTACAGGATTTATATTATGTCTCAAGTTACTGGTGTTGTTAAGTGGTTTAACTCTGATAAAGGTTTCGGATTTATTGAGCAAGAGTCTGGTCCAGACGTATTCGTTCATTTCCGTGCTATCAACTCAGACGGTTTCAAAACTCTTGACGAAGGTCAGAAAGTTTCTTTCACTGTGACTCAAGGTCAGAAAGGTCCTCAAGCTGAGAACGTTTCAATCGTTTAGTATTTAGCTTCGGCTAAGTGTTAAAAGATTTAAAACTGTAGCAATTTATTGCTGCAGTTTTTTTTGTTTTTTTATTGTGTATTGTCATCATGCTAATCGTCTAATCGTCTAATCGTCTAATCGTCTAATCGTCTAATCGTCTAATCGTCTAATCGTCTAATCGTCTAATCATATGTTGTATATCATTAATCTATTTATCTCTCATATTATTAATACACATAGAGATATTGTTATGCGCATAAAATCATTATCAGTTCAAAATGACTCCAGAAACTCATTCAAAGATAATAAAAACCGTTCTTCTGTCGACGCTATACAGTCGACCCGCGTATCCCTATATGCTGTACCGTCACTTAAGATTTAGCTTTTCTAAAGAATAAGGTGGCTCACTCATAAACGGTCATCACATAAAGCCAACTTAATAAGATGACTAGAATTGAGGTTTATTAGTTCGTCTTTGTTATGTAAATACATTAACAGCCAAAAGTGGTGAGTATTATAAGCACAATAACAGCAATGGCTTGTTTGCCATTTAGTGGCAATACAGAACAGACTCAGAACTAATACACAACGAATTCATCGTTATAAACGCTCATTCAGCCGTTGCTTATTCAATATCTGGATTGTATTAGTCGTAACGGCAGGTTATTAGCGCATTAAAACACACGTCAGCAATGGGCGTGTTTAAGTCTAAGCTTATAAAATCATTATTATTATGAATTTTGCCTATTTATGTTGTCTATTTTAGAATCTTTTAACAGATTTTAGCGTTGAGCTCACTAACTGAAGGACGCTGAGTTAATTGCATTGAGGTTGCTGGGAAGGCTTCTTTACTTAAGGGTCTAGTCATTTAGACTGATTTCTTAGCATTTAGTCGTTATTTTGAATGTAGAGTATTTGCTGTTTTAGAGTCGCTGTAGAGGAGGGATGAGCGATTGAAGACACTTTAACATACCTCATTTGATGTGGTTTTTTAAGCAATTAAATTTTCATTATATCGACCTGATACGTAAACAATATATTAAAAAATGCCATGGTTTATTAATATGGTGAGTTATCACTAATTAATAAACGATGGCATTAGAGACTGATGCTTATGACGTTTGTTGTTAAGCCTTTTTACGCAAACCGATTTTAGTCAGCATTAAAGGTTCATTTAACCATTAGCGGTGAGTTAAGAAAACAAGGTTTCTTCTAAGGTTCGGCCTTTAAGTAATGCTTTATATTGCCACTGGTGAGCAGTAAACAGCTCAAACAACTGCATTTCAATGGCAAAGCCGGATTGCTTTTGGTACTCGATAACATATTGCTCATCACCGATACGCCTTACTTCAATGATATCGTTAAGGCCTAATAACTGCTGATGGAGGCTGTCCATGTCACATTGCTTCATTGTCAGCGTGATAAAGTCTGTCGCTTGGCTGGCTTTAATTGATACCGATTGCTGCAATTTGCCATGTTCGAGATAGACAACTTGGTCGCATAACTTTTCAAGTTCATCAAGGTTATGTGAGCTGATCACAAAAGTCGTATGGTCGGATAAATCTTTCACAATTTGACGAATTTTTTTCGCATTGGCAGGATCAAGTCCCGCTGTCGGTTCGTCGAGTAACACAATCTTAGGAGAACCCATGAGGGCTTGGGCAATAGAGACTCGTTTACTCATACCATGACTTAAACTTTTAGGTTTCGCCTCTGCTGAGTCACTTAAGTCGACAAGGGCGAGGACTCTTAATGCTTCTTTTTTTGCTGCCGCTGCTGTCATGCCTTGTAATTGGGCAAAAAACTGGAGTTGCGACACAATACTAAAATTAGGATCCAATGCTGCATCTTGTGGCAATGCCGACAATAGTCCTTGTAACGCTTTGCTACCGGGTTTATGGCCTAAAATGCTAATACTGCCATTGGTGGGTTGAATAAAACCGCAGAGTAAACTAAATAGCGTTGTTTTACCGGCACCATTTGGACCCACTAATGCAATGGGAGCGCCTTGTGTAAGCGTTAACGATACAGTGTCGAGCGCAAGTTTATTACCGTATTGTTTAGAAAGGTTGTCACATTGAATGATACTCATAGCGCACTCCTACTCATTAAGACTTTACCAGCAAATAAAATAACCGCAGTTTGCAGTAAAGGAATGGGAGCGTATACGAATGAACCTAATCCTTGAGTATTGATCAAATTACCTATTTGCGAACCAGGCAGTATCCAGTTTAACCAGCTTAATTGTGGGAAATTCATATTAATTAATGCAATAAATATTGATACTACAGCCCACAAGATAACCGCAAATATACTGGCTTGTCTTGCTGAGTTTGCATGTAATGACAGCACCGCCATAGCAGCAGTGTAGGGTAATAATACGATCACTAGATTAACCATTACGATTAAGCTAGTTGTTATTGATGGCAATAACAAAGATATATCACGTGATAATGCTAATGCGATGGTTGCCAATAACGTTAAGATGATCAACATCAATTGGATAAACATTTGCCCTAAGAAACGACCAAAAAACAAACTGGAACGACTGACTCTTAAGGTTAGAAATCGCAAACTACCACGTTGTTTATCTGAACTAAATTGGTCTGCGGCAATAAAAATACTGAACATGGGGAAAAGGTACAGTGCAGCTAACCAAAACACAGCAAACTCTTCGACGGGCCATTCAAACAGATGGCGTAAACTCCCTGGCCCAAAGAGGGCTTCAGTAAAGTCTTTGAAGTTAGGCTGCATAATAAATTCAGATGCACTCTTGATAGGGTACAGCAATAAAATTGCCCAAATTAGCATAAAGGCGATTAATGAAATCATACCGCTTTTGTTAGTAAAACGTTTGGCTAACTCATATTTGGCTAATAACCAAATATGAGTTAACGTCGATGGAGAGGCGGTACGGTCCATATACTTTTCCTTGCTTAACCTGTTTTGGAAAGCGTTAATTAGTTTAAAAGCGACTCTAATTGGGCTAGCTTTTGTTCTAGCAACTCAACTCTTTGTTCTAGTTCTACAATCCGAGAATCTTGCTGTACAGTTTGTTGAGTGTGAGTCGACACGACAATGGCATCACTGCTGTTCACATCATAATCATCAACGTTGCCACTAAAGCACTCAAGGAAGCGACAATCACGTTTATTCGCTTCTCGAGCAAGTTGAACTACTAAAGGCTTTTCACGTTGGCTTAATGCCAGTAATGCAGTTTCAACCTGTGAGACATCAGTGAATTCGTGGAGTCGATTGGTACGAGTTTTGAGTTCGCCTGGTGTTTGCGGTCCCCGCAATAACAACACGCAAATTATAGCGACTTCCGCACTGCTTAACTGCAATTCACTGAATTCAGTATTACAAAAGCGATGCTTATATTTTACGACTCGACTACCGAAACCAGATTGCTCGCTGAGTAAGCGTTTTTTGGTAAGATCGTCTAATACTGTTTTTACTTGAGATTCGCTCAGTGACAGCACAGGTTCGCGGCTGCTTTTTTGATTACATGCCAAGGCGAGTGAATTTAATGACAGAGGATATTGATCTGGAGTCGTGAGTTCTTTTTCGAGTAAACATCCGATAACTCTAGCTTCTAGTGAGGTTAATTCCATACACAGTATCCTTTTAATAAAAAGCATGATTCTATTACTTTTATAACAGAGGCATGCTTTTTCTCAAAGGATTGGACTAGTTTACCGAGGCTAATCGATTATTGTTCACACAGTTAGGCGAATACCTTCACTTTCGATTGTGATTTCACCTGCTTTAAATAAACCACCAATTGATTTCTTAAAGGCTTTTTTACTCATGCCGAGTTTGTCATAAATGACATCAGCATCAGTTTTGTCATGTAGTGGTAAAAAACCATTAGCGCTACGCAATTTATTAATGATCAAACGGGCATTTTTATCTAGCTCGTCTTTATCACCTTTTTGCAGTACAAGATCAATTTTGCCATCACTGCGAATCGTTTTGATATAACCAGTCACTTTTTGACCAAATCGCAATTTTTGGAAAATTTCATTAGTGTAAATTACGCCCCAATGCAGGTTGTTAATAATGGCTTTGTAACCTAGCTCTGTAGTGCCACCAATGATTAAATTAACCTGTTCACCTTCGGTATAATGCGCTTCTGTTTTATCGACAAACTTATCCAGTTTTGACGATGCCATAATACGTTCGTCGGCATGGTTAGCATGGACATAAACTAAATATGAGTGGCCTTCTTCTGCCGGTTTATGTTGCTCGCCAAAAGGGAGTAGTAAATCTTTGTCTAAGCCCCAATCTAAAAATGCGCCGAATGGGCCCGTGGCGATTACTTTTAAATAAGCATATTCACCCACTTGAGCTAACGACTTTTGGGTAGTAGCAATCACAATGTCTTCAGAGTCTAGGTAAAGAAACACATCTACCATATCACCGACATTACAACCGGTAGGGACAAATTTATTAGGAAGCAAGACTTGTCCAAGCTCTTGAGCATTTAGATAAACCCCAAAATTAACTTGTTTAACAACTTCTAATGAATAACGTTTACCGATTTGTATCATGAATGACTCTACTTTAATTTAAAATGAAAAAGATGATCTTAAGAAAAACACGTAATTATACACGTAAATTAAGCTCACGTTGTGCCAATTAAGCGCTATCGAAAATCATTTAGGCTTATCGCCTTGTTTGTTGAGGTTTATGACAACAATTGTAGATGATTTTTTATAGTAATTAATCGGTAATTAACTTGCATTACACCGCATAGCAGGTTTTAATTGCGCCGTTTTTATAAAGGCTAAAAATGTGGTTGGTTAGCAATTAAAAAGTGAACTAACTGCAGGCGTAATCAGTAAAATACTTGTTACAGCAGCGAACTGATGTTCAGCAGCCAAAATTTGCATGCTTTGTGGATTTCTGCGTAAGATGTCCTATATAAGCAGATGCGAAACATGATAACAATGACGATATGATCTCGAGCCAATTTATAGGGCCTTCATTTTGTCTGTCACAGGTTTTACAGCCATAATCATAGTGCTGAATAAACCATTTTATTTCTTGGATAGCATTGTTGTGTTATCTGGATTTTTAACAAGCAGAAGCCACTTTTGGTCAACTGCTAACTTTGATACAAATACGGAAAATAATTATGTCTGATTGGTCTATCGAAGATGCTCGCTCGGGTTATAACGTGACTCACTGGAGCCAAGGTTTTTATGGTATTCGTGAAGATGGCGAAGTGACAGTGTCACCTAACCCACAAAATCCTGATCATAAAGTCGGCTTAAATGAACTAGCCAAAAGTATGGTCGAAGCAGGCGTCTCGTTACCGGTATTAGTCCGTTTCCCGCAAATCTTACACCATAGAGTGGAAAGTTTATGCGAAGCATTTAACGATGCAATTAAGAAGTACGATTATCAAAATGATTACTTGTTAGTTTACCCAATTAAAGTAAACCAACAGAAAACGGTAGTTGAAGAAATTTTAGCTAGCCAAAAATCTAAAGAAGTCCCTCAGTTAGGACTTGAAGCAGGTAGTAAGCCAGAGTTAATGGCTGTACTTGCGATGGCACAAAAAGCCAGTTCAGTCATTGTATGTAATGGTTACAAAGATAAAGAATACATTCGTTTAGCACTTATCGGCGAAAAGCTTGGCCATAAGGTGTATATCGTTCTGGAAAAAATGTCAGAACTTAAAATGGTATTAATTGAAGCTGAAAAGCTTGGTATTACACCTCGTTTAGGTTTACGTGTGCGTTTGGCTTTCCAGGGCAAAGGCAAATGGCAAGCCAGCGGTGGTGAAAAGTCCAAATTTGGTTTGTCTGCAGCACAAGTGTTGAAAGTTATAGCTGAATTGAAAAGTGCTAATATGCTTGATTCTCTGCAGCTATTACACTTCCATTTAGGTTCGCAAATTGCCAATATTCGCGACATTCGCCAAGGCGTAAGTGAAGCAGGCCGTTTTTACTGTGAATTGCGCCAACTTGGTGCCAGCATTGATTGTTTCGATGTGGGCGGCGGGTTAGCGGTTGACTACGATGGTACTCGTAGCCAGAGCAATAACTCAATGAACTATGGTTTAAATGAGTATGCTAACAATATCGTCAACGTATTAACTGATTTATGTAATGAGTACGAGCAACCAATGCCGCGTATTATTTCTGAATCTGGTCGCCATTTAACGGCGCATCATGCGGTGTTAATTACTGATGTTATTGGTACTGAAGCGTATCAACCAGAAAATATTCAGGAACCAAGTGAAGAGGCGCCGCAATTGCTCCACAATATGTGGCAATCTTGGTTAGAAATCAGCGGTCGATATGATCAACGTGCAATTATTGAAATTTACCATGATAGTCAAAGTGATATTTCTGAAGCACACTCATTGTTTGCTGTGGGTCAATTAAGTTTGGCTGACCGAGCTTGGGCAGAACAAGCTAATTTACGTGTTTGCCATGAAGTGAAGGGACTATTAAGCAACAATAACCGCTATCACCGTCCAGTGATTGACGAATTAAATGAAAAGTTAGCTGATAAGTTTTTCGTTAACTTCTCTTTATTCCAGTCATTACCTGATGCATGGGGTATTGATCAAGTGTTCCCAGTGTTGCCGTTATCGGGTTTAGATAAAGCACCTGAGCGCCGTGCGGTTATGTTAGATATTACCTGTGACTCAGACGGTATTGTTGACCAATACGTAGACGGTCAGGGAATTGAAACCACATTGCCCGTCCCAGCATGGAGCGCCGACAGCCCATATTTGATTGGTTTCTTTATGGTGGGTGCATACCAAGAAATTTTGGGTGATATGCATAACTTGTTTGGTGATACTAACTCTGCTGTTGTACGCATTGATGAGCGTGGATTAAGCCAGATTGAATCTGTTTTAGAAGGCGATACGGTAGCTGACGTTTTACGTTATGTAAACTTAGATGCGGTTGACTTTATGCGCACTTATGAAGAGCTTGTAAATCAGCATATTGTTGAAGAAGAGCGTGCCAGTATTCTAGAAGAGTTACAGTTAGGGCTTAAGGGTTACACTTACTTAGAAGATTTTTAATCTTATCGACTAAGTGATGTTAGCTTATTATTAAAAAGCCTAGCGATCTCAGGTCGCTAGGCTTTTAAGTTGCTAACATATTTGTAATTATTCAGGCAGTTTTATTTAAGCCTATTTTATCGTTGGGAAATGCTCATTTAAACCGCTAAACTACGCTTTTTTCGCTTTTTACTGCGCATATATGGCTTAACCATGAGACATTACATTTTTATACAAACGTCTCTAATTAGAATAAGTGCTGAGTAGTTACACATGTTTTTTGAAGGTTCAGAGAAAAAGTTAGAGATTATTGTTAATGAATCAGCGCCTAAATTACGATCCTTAGATCGAACATTTTGGCTGGGGCTCGTTGCTGCCTCAAATGCAGACATTTTATCTTCCATAAGTAATGAATATTGCGATGCTTATTTGCTGAGTGAATCGAGTTTATTTGTTTGGGATGATCGTATCGTTATGCTCACTTGCGGGGCTAGCACGTTGGTAGAATCTGCATGCTACTGCATTGAACATTTAAGTGAACAGGCGATTGCGTACATTTGTTATCAACGCAAAAATGAATATTATGCCCATTTACAAGCAACTTCCTTTACCGATGATGTGTTTAGATTAAGACAGTTTATTGCTGGACAGGCCTATCGAATGGGTCATTTAGATAGCCATCATCATTATATATTTTCGACCGACAAAGACTATCAAGCTAGCCAGCTCGATACCACCAATGAGCTGCTGATGTACCATATTTCTGGTGCAGTAGCTGATTATTTACGTGGTGAGCAGCAATCAACTATTCAAATTAGTCAGATGCTGCAACTGGAACAATTATTTAATGGTTTTAATATTGATCAGTATTTATTCAGTCCGTTAGGTTATTCAATAAACGGTATTCGCGGTGCTGAATATTTTACAATACACATTACACCTCAAGAAAATAGCTCTTATGTGAGTGTTGAAACTAACATTGATCTTAGCTCAACGCAGGTTGATGTTTTTGCTGAACTGGTAAGATTATTGCAGCCTAGTAGCTGTGACATTATTGGCTTTAATAGTCATATTGCCAATAAACCCTTTTTAAATTATTTGTGTTTAAGCCATTGCGCGATGCCAATCGAGCAAGGTTTCACTATACACTTTAACCACTATCAGCAAGATTGCTCAGAACTGCTGAGCCCTACACTATTATAATTATCAACAGTTGCCATCTTTTGGTCGTTTATAACTACTTTCGTAGAAAAATTTGATTATTCGTATTATTCAAACCCATGTGGCTATTTACGCCAACCGCTTGATTTCAAACCAGCAGAGTCTTACGCAGACGTTGTTATTGGTTTACCTTTTGATGCCCATACAGATACCGCCAAGGCCGTAAGTACGGTACGACCACGGGACAATGTTTTACGATGCACTGCGTGAGGGGTTTATTGATGTTGAGCATTCAATGCAAATTGCTATTCGTACTGAATAGCACAAAAAAGGTCATGGCTTTGAGATGATTGATGCCGCTATCGCCAATAATTTAACCGCTCAACAAATGGTTGAACAGTTAATTATGCGTGTTGGCGATATGCCGTTATACGTCGCATTCGACATTCGACATTCGACATTCGACATTGACTGTTTATGTTTAGACCCAGCTTTTGCAACCGCTACGCCCGTTTGTGGTAAGTTCACTAGCGAGATCATTCGTGGCTTGCGTGGTTTAAATATTGTCGGCATGGATGTTGTAGAACTAGCACTCTTTTATGATTATACAGATGTTACCCCGCTAGCTGCAGCAACACTGGGCCTTGAAATGCTACAGGTGTGGGCTTAAGGTAAAGGCTTAATTAAAAAGTAATTTCAACTTTGTAATTAAACACATTAGCCAACGAGTTGACGTTGGCTTTTTTGTGTCTGCTCAGCGTAGAATAGGTCCAGCAAGGTTTAATGAGGAACCAATATGAGTGATTTAAGTGATATTCGCCGTGAAT
This sequence comes from Shewanella sp. S1-58-MNA-CIBAN-0166, assembly GCF_040310085.1. Taxonomy (NCBI): domain Bacteria; kingdom Pseudomonadati; phylum Pseudomonadota; class Gammaproteobacteria; order Alteromonadales; family Shewanellaceae; genus Shewanella; species Shewanella sp. S1-58-MNA-CIBAN-0166. Next base: position 89,373 of record NZ_JBEOPN010000002.1, read on the forward strand.
ATACCCAAGGCGGATTAAGACGAGCGAATTTGCCTGTTAACCCAATGGATCTATTCGAACAATGGATGCAACAGGCAAAAGATGCCCAACTTACTGACCCAACGGCCATGTGTGTCGCGACGGTAGACGAAGATGGCCAGCCATTTCAACGTATTGTGTTATTAAAAAAGTTTGATGATAACGGTTTTGTGTTTTTTACTAATTTAGAAAGCCGCAAAGCAAAACAAATTGCGATTAACAGTAAAGTCAGTTTACTGTTTCCTTGGCATCCACTTGAACGTCAAGTGGCTGTATTAGGGCAAGCGGAGCCATTATCTATGTTGGACGTGGCGAAATATTTTATGTCTAGACCAAAAGACAGCCAAATTGCTGCCTGGGTATCTAAACAATCAAGCAAGATTAGTGCACGACAGGCGTTAGAAGGTAAATTTGCTGAAATGAAAGCTAAATTTGCCCAAGGTGAGGTTCCACTACCTAAGTTTTGGGGTGGATATTTGGTGCGACCAGCTAGCATTGAGTTTTGGCAGGGTGGTGAACATCGGTTACACGACCGATTTATTTACACTAAAACCGATGCGGATTGGAATATTGATCGGTTGGCACCTTAATGAGTGTTAATGAAGTGGAGCATTTTGCGGTGATAACCAATAAAATCTGGGTTGATGCTGATGCTTGCCCCAACCCAGTTAAAGAAATGTTATTTAGGGCATCTGAGCGTAAATCGGTTCGATTAGTGTTAGTGGCCAATCAAATGATTAAAGTGCCTATTTCGCCCTTAGTTAGCATGATACGGGTGAGTTCGGGTTTTGATGAAGCAGATAACTACATTGTGGAACAAGTCGTCAAAGGGGACTTAGTCGTCACTGCTGATATTCCTCTGGCATCTGATGCGGTTGATAAAGGCGCACTAGTATTAAACCCTCGTGGTACGGTGTATACAGCTGAAAATATTAAACAGATTCTGACGATGCGCGATTTTATGGAAGAAATGCGCAGCAGTGGCATCCATACTGGTGGTCCGAACAGTTTTTCGCAAACGGATAAACATGCTTTTGCACAAGCGTTAGACAAATGGCTGGCTAGATTGATCCCCAGCAAGATATAACCAAAGATTACTCTATACTTATTTATTGTTAATCTTACTTTCTATACAAAGGACTTTACGATGAAAAAATGGTTACCATTATTAGCCGCGAGCTTGCTGAGTACATCAGTGATGGCAGGCGATTGGCAAGTCAATCAAGATCATTCTCGGGTGAGCTTCATTTCGATTAAGAAAGCCGATGTTGCTGAAGTGCATCATTTTAAACAAGTTGCAGGTTCATTAACGGATGCTGGTGCATTTTCTTTATCGATTGATTTAACCAGTGTTGATACCGGAATAGAAATTCGTGATCAACGAATGCAAGCAGTGTTATTTGAAGTGGCACAGTTTCCTAAGTTAACCTTGGATGCAGTGGTTAACCCTAAATTGCTAGCCGGATTAAAAGTCGGTGACACGCTAACGACGCAAGTTGAAGCAACCATTAAGCTACATGGTCAGAAACAACAGAAGAGCTTTGATGTGTTAGTCGCTAAATTGTCGGATAAGAAAATGGTGATTTCAAGCTTAGCGCCAGTGATTGTTCAAGCAAGTGAATTTGGTTTAGTGTCCGGTGTCGAAAAACTTAAAGAAATGGCGGGATTGCCGAGTATCAGCTTAGCGGTGCCAGTGTCATTTGTGCTAACCTTAGCGCAATAGTTATATGTGGTTATTAATGGTTTTCAATCATCAGGTTGAGAGCCATTTCCTGTTAAGTCGTTTTTAAGAAAGGTGGTATGAAATGGTTACTGACAAAGACGGATACATGCATTTAATTCAGTATTTAACTGAACATTTAGGGCTATTTGAGTCGTCTGAGAGTAATGCCGCTGCAACGGAAACTGTCATGGAATTGTTTGAAGAGCAGTTATCTGCTCAGATCATTATGGTATGTGGGCAAAACCCGCAATTATCATTTGCACAACGTAATATGGTAATTCGCGAAATTGACGCAATTGTATATGACTTAGAAGAGATTTTAGCCTCTGTAGCCAATCAACAAGCCACCCCCGAACAAAGCATTTTTATTACTGAGTTTTCAGGACTGATTAAAAATTTATTCGATCAAGAAGTTGATCATTTATTGCAATAAACGTACATAAAACTGGCCGCTACTAAAGCGATTTGTGGATTTTTTGGGATTGATCATGTTTAAAAGAATTGTGATTTCGACTCTGCTGTGTTTGCTTTCTATATCTGTTTTTGCGAGTGATAAAACCGTTTTAAGTCAAGTTGAAACCATGACCGTCGCTAAGTCAGGACTACAATATAATGCTCGCATTGATACAGGTGCCGTGAACACTTCACTGCACGCTGTCAATTTAGAAATCCTTGGCGGTGCATCCAAAAAAATGAAAAGCAATGTTGGTAAAATTGTTGAATTCACTACTGAAAATGAACGTGGTGAGAAAAAACGCATTCAAGCCGAAATTGTCAGTACTTCAAGGGTGAAAAACTCTCAAGGTATTGAAACTCGTTACATGGTGAAGCTTGATATAGGTTTTCCTGATCAATTGCATAATATTCATGTTAACTTACGCGATCGTAGCCACATGAATTACAAATTACTTATTGGGCGTAACTTTTTAAAACATAACTACATTGTGGATGTTTCTGACAAAAAGACCATTGGTCCTTTAGCAGAGCTGAGCATTAAGCAAACTGGCTTAATGTACAATACGCGTATCGATACCGGCGCCGTTGAAAACTCATTACATGCAGTTAATATTCGAGTCGAGAATGAAGACAAAGTGAACATTGAAAATAACATCGGTAAGATGATTACGTTCACCACAGCGAATGAAAAAGGCGAAAAAGCTGATGTTCGCACCAAAATTCGGGGCACATCGTTAATTCGTAATGCACAAGGTACAGAAAGGCGTTACATGGTGAGGTTAAGTGTTGGTGAGCCTCGTCATGAATTTATAGTCGATGTGAATCTTAAAGACCGTACCAAAATGGGTTATAAATTATTAATTGGCCGAAATTGGTTACAAGGTCACTATATGGTTGATGTGTCTAAAAAGCATTAATTGCTTATTATTGGTCAATAACATCAGTCAATAACATCAGTCAATAACATCGGTCAATAACATCGGTCAATAACGCTGGTCAATAACATCGGTCAATAACGCTGGTCAATAACATCGTTCAATAACATCAGCTAACAATACCGCTCAATATGAGCGGTATTTTTTTGGCTGTTTTTACGCCTAGGTAACCAAAAAAGATCGTAGAAAGAGGTGTGTGAATAAGCGGTAGTTAGGCGCGGTTGTTGACTGAAATTGCTTTTGTATTCACTGCAACATCTTTGCAACCTTATTGTCATCCGTAATCGTTATAGTAAGCGCTGATTGAGCTATGTAGCCTCAACGCGGGATCATAAATGCTTATCAAACATGCGCTTATTTCGCTATCGCTGTTGTATCAACTTACAACTCGCACACTATTGATTCGTCAATACGGTTTGTTAGCAAAACAATGGCAAGCTTGATATTGATGATTTGAACATAAACGGATCTTTATCTGTTTATTACAACGGTTATTCCGAGCTGAGGTTATACCAAGCAATAAAATATCAATTGAATAATTAAATTAACTCATTGGATTTATGGATAATGAATAGGGGTTCACTATGTTAGTTCAAAAGTCGTTGCTCGCGATATCGATATCATCTTTAATGGTATTCAATGTTGCTGCTCAAGATGTGCTTATTTCAGAGTACATAGAAGGCAGCAGTAATAACAAAGCTATAGAATTGTACAATCCAAGTTCGACAGCGATAGATTTGAGTGATTATGTGTTGTCATTTTATTTTAATGGCAATACCGCAGCGGCAACCAATATTACATTGGATGGTAATATTGCAGCCAACTCAACGTTTGTTATTGCCGATAATGATGCATCAGCAGAAATCCTTGCGCTTGCCCAACAGATTAGTACTGCGAGCTTTTTTAATGGTGATGATGCCATTGTACTCAGTCACAATAGTGTAGTTATCGACTCCCTAGGACAAGTGGGTACAGACCCCGGTTCACAATGGGGAACAGGTGATTTATCGACCCAAAACAATACTCTTCGTCGTGACGCCACTCAATTAATTGCCGATACCATCATTGACGACGAAGTCACATTTACTGGCTGGCAAGGTTTTGCTCAAGATGACATCAGCGATTTAGGTGTTTTCGCGGGTAATGATTCAGGTCCAACAGATCCGGTAGACCCAGTAGATCCAACTGAGCCAATAGAATTTGTCTGTTCACAAAGCGCAGTCGCAATCCATGACATTCAAGGGATGGATGACACAAGCCCTCTAGTGGGTTCAGACGTGGTGGTTGAAGCGATTGTGACGAGTAATCAACAAGCTGGGCTAAAGGGTATATTTATCCAAATGGCCGACAGCGAAGTCGATGCTGACATTAACACCTCAGAAGGTATTTTTGTTTACAGCGGTAATCAATCACTTGACGTGAATGCCGGTGATAGAATTCGTTTACAAGCTTCTGTTGCCGAATATCAAGGCACAACTCAGTTGTCTAATGTGACTCAATTTGCATTATGTGGTACTAACCTACCATTGCCTGTGGTTGCTACTGTCACATTGCCGTTAGCCGACAATCAACAACTTGAGCGTGTTGAAGGCATGCGAGTAATATTCGATCAATCTCTGGTGGTCAATGAAGTGTATAACTTAGGCCGTTATGGTGAAGTATCATTAGGCAGTAGTCGCCATTTTATCGGTACTCAAGTTGCTTTACCTGGTGCAGCAGCGCTGGCAGTGACTGAAGCGAATGCCAGAGATAGTATCTTGTTGGATGATGGCTTAACCAGCCAAAATCCTGAACAGATACCTTATCCAGCTCCTGGGTTATCAGCCTCAAATACCTTACGGGTAGGCGATTCTGTTACCGGGCTCGAGGGTATTATGCATTATGGCTTTAGCCAATATCGTGTGATGCCAACTCAAGTGGTCAATGTAGTGCAAAGTAACCCGCGACAATCTACTCCAGAGTTAGCGCTTGGCGCAGATCTTCGTGTCGCCAGTTTCAATGTGCTTAATTATTTCAACGGTGATGGCAACGGCAATGGATTTCCGACTGATCGCGGCGCCGACACATTATCTGAATTTGAGCGTCAACGCGTGAAAATTATCAGTGCAATGCATGCCATTAACGCTGATGTATTTGGTTTAATGGAAATTGAAAATGACGGCTATGGTAGTGATTCAGCCATTAACGACTTAGTCAGCGGATTAAACCAAGCTATGGGAGCGGAGGTATACGCTTATGTTGTGCCTTCAGTGGCACAAATAGGTACCGATGCGATTGCTGTGGGAATGATCTACCGTGCTGATAAAATCACTCCAACAGGTGATGCTCAAATATTATCTTCAGCTAATTCGCCTGTTGATGGAAATGGCGCGGCATTGTTTGATGACGGTAAAAACCGTCCGATGTTAACGCAATCATTTATGCTCAATGGCCGTGAGGACAGCATTGTTGTCGCCGTAAACCATTTAAAATCAAAAGGAAGTAGTTGCGACAGTAACAATGATCCTGATTTATTGGATGGCCAAGGTAACTGTAATTTAACCCGTACCCGGGCAACAGATGCTATTGGGCAATGGTTAATGGAGCAGTATCCAGAGCAAAAAATCTTGGTAATAGGTGATTTAAATGCTTATGCCAAAGAAAATCCACTCACTCAACTTGCCAGCCATGGCTATAGCGAATTAAATGAGCATCTTGGCAGTGTTAATTCATACTCCTATGTGTTCTCGGGTGAGTCAGGCCAATTAGACCATGCATTAGCAAACCAAGCGTTATTGGATAATGTATTAGCCATAACGGAATGGCACATCAATGCTGATGAGCCAAGGATCCTTGATTATAACCAAGAGTTCAAATCTGCTGCTCAGATACAAGATTTGTATCAAGCTGATGGCTTCCGCTCTTCAGACCATGATCCTGTGATTGTTTCAATGCAATTTGAGGTGAAAAATGAGCTCCCAATCGCCAGTTTTGATCATCAAATCAATGGTAGCCAACTACAGGTTCAGTCTACCTCTGTTGATAATGATGGTGATATTACGTCATTAGAATGGGATTTTGGTGATGGTACTATCGTTAATGGTACTGTTGCTAATGGAGAAACGGCTTCACATCAATATCTGCAATCAGGTAATTATCAAGTTCAGCTTACTGTTACTGACAATAAAGGTGAGGTTGTGACAACCGTGAAAACCATAAATGTGCTTGTTGAACCGGCTAATATTGCGCCAACTGCACAAATACACTTGGTTAACTTATGGTTTATGAAATTATTTATTTCAACGAGCTATGACCAAGACGGTTTTATTAAACGTCAAAACTGGCTATTTAATAATGGTCGTAAAGTACATGGGCCAATCGCGTTTAGTTTCAGTCGTCGCGATAAAGCTGTGTCACTGACGGTAGTCGATAATGACGATGAAAAAGACACTGTAACACTCAATTTTAGATAGGGAAATATTTTCGATATGTGAATAAATATTCACGAAAAATAATAAAGAAGGCGCAACATGCGCCTTTTTTATTGTGTTTTCTCCGCGTAAACCGACCTTTATGATGACTGTTCAACGGCACTAAATTGTTGCATGCAAGCTCAATAGACATTCATCTATTCTCACCATCAGCAGACCGACGATTTTGCTTAGCAAGACTGTTAGCTTATTACTTGTCGTCACCGATACACACTAAGAGGGGTAATTGTAGTTAAATACAACTATTTGCCATTAAATATACCAATAATGACTAGTAAATTTAGACTCGCTAACGTAAAATTTCACTCTTTTATTTTAACCCCAGTTTTGATGGTTTATTTGTCATAATAAGCGTCAAACTACCGCGTCGTCACTCACTACCGAGTTATCACTTTTGTGTACTCGCATAGCCGACAAGACGCCCAATCGCATTTAAATGCAAAAATGCAGTGGATGATAACATGCAGCAGTTAACCGAGATCGTAGAACAAGCCTTAGAAGTCATTGATAAGGCCAGTGATCTAAAGACATTGGATGATATCCGTGTCGATTACCTTGGTAAAAAAGGTAAAATCACTGACATGATGAAAATGATGGGATCATTAAGTGCAGAAGAAAAACCTGCCTTTGGTGCCGCAGTCAATCAAGCTAAACAAGCCGTTCAACAGCAGTTGACTGAGCGTATTGACGGATTAAAAGCATCTGAGTTAGAAGCCAAATTAATTGCTGAAAATATTGATGTGACTTTACCCGGTCGTACCTTAGATATCGGTGGTTTACATCCGGTTACGCGTACTATCGAACGTATTGAAACCTTCTTTGGTGAGTTAGGCTTTGTTGTTAAGCAAGGTCCTGAAATCGAAGATGATTTCCATAATTTCGATGCGTTAAACATTTCTGAGCATCATCCTGCTCGTGCTGATCATGACACTTTTTACTTTAATCCTAAAGTGATGTTACGCACCCAAACATCGGGCGTACAAATTCGCACGATGGAACATGAAAAGCCGCCACTTCGGATCATTTCTCCAGGCCGTGTTTATCGTAATGATTACGACCAAACTCACACGCCAATGTTCCACCAAGTTGAAGGGTTAATGGTTGCTGAAAACGTTAACTTTGCCGAGCTTAAGGGCATTTTGCATGATTTTTTACGTAACTTCTTTGAAGAAGACTTAGAAGTACGTTTCCGCCCATCTTACTTTCCATTTACAGAACCTTCAGCCGAAGTAGACGTGATGGGAAAAAACGGTAAGTGGTTAGAAGTATTAGGCTGTGGCATGGTACATCCAAATGTATTGCGCAGTGTGGGTATTGACCCTGAAAAATACTCTGGTTTTGCTTTTGGTATGGGTGTTGAGCGTTTAACCATGTTGCGCTACGGCGTAAATGATTTACGTGCCTTCTTCGAAAACGATTTACGTTTTCTTAAGCAATTCAAATAACGGAGCAAAAATTAGATGAAATTCAGTGAATCTTGGCTTCGTGAGTGGGTTAACCCATCAGTAAGTCGTGACGCATTATCACACCAAATCACCATGGCCGGTCTTGAAGTTGACGGTATTGATGCCGTAGCTGCCGATTTTAGCGGTGTTATTATTGGCGAAGTGGTTGAATGTGGCCAACACCCAGATGCAGACAAATTACGCGTCACCAAAATCAATGTTGGCGGCGATGAGCTTATTGACATTGTTTGTGGAGCACCAAACTGCCGTTTAGGCTTAAAAGTGGCTGTAGCGATGGTTGGCGCTGTGTTACCTGGCGATTTTAAAATTAAAAAAGCCAAGTTACGTGGTCAACCGTCAATGGGCATGTTGTGCTCGTATGGCGAGTTAGGTATGGACATCGAAAGTGATGGCATTATCGAATTACCACAAGATGCGCCTTTAGGCGTCAATGTGCGTGAATACTTGCAATTAGATGACGCCATTATTGATGTTGATTTAACGGCTAACCGCGCTGATTGTTTAGGCATGGCAGGGCTTGCACGCGAAGTGGGTGTATTAAATCGCCAAGCAGTGACAGAGCCTTCCTGGGAAGCGGTAACGGCCACTATCGACGCGCCGTTTAGCATTAATGTTGTTGCACCAGATTTGTGCCCACGTTACTTAGGCCGTGTGGTTAAAAACATCAATGTTAAGGCTGCTACGCCATTATGGATGCAAGAAAAATTGCGTCGTAGTGGTATTCGCTCAATTGATCCCATCGTTGATATCACCAACTATGTGTTGATCGAATTTGGTCAGCCAATGCATGCGTTTGATTTAAATGCCTTAAACGGCGGTATTACCGTGCGTTTAGCTGATGGTGTTGAAAAGCTAACCTTACTGGATAGCAACGAAATTACCGTTCCAAGCGATACCTTAGTGATTGCAGACGATAAACAAGCGGTTGCGCTTGCGGGTGTGTTTGGCGGCGAAAGTACCGGTGTGAATGAAAACACCCAAGACATTCTTTTAGAGTGCGCTTTCTTTGCACCATTAGCCATCATGGGTAAATCTCGTCGCTTAGGCTTACACACAGACGCGTCACACCGTTTTGAACGTGGTGTAGACCCTGAGTTGCAACATAAGGTTATGGACCGCGCTACACGCCTTGTATTAGATATTTGTGGTGGTGAAGCCGGGCAGGTGATTGAAGCCGTGTCTGCTGAGCATTTGCCCGCAGCCGCTAATATCACTTTGCGTCGTAGCAAGTTAGATAAAAGCTTAGGTCACTTTATTCCAGATTCTGACGTGGTTGAAATTCTAGAACGTTTAGGTTTTAGCGTGCAGACCAGCGGTGATGTATGGCATGTGACAACGGCTACCTATCGCTTTGATATGGAGATTGAAGAAGATTTAATCGAAGAAGTCGCCCGCATTTACGGCTACAACAACATTCCTAATATCGCCCCTCAAGCGGCGTTAAGCATGCCAGATCACAAAGAAGCGGATATTTCGTTAAAACGTGTGCGCAGTATATTTGTGGCTCGTGGTTTCCAAGAAGCGGTGACCTACAGCTTTGTCGACCCTAAGATGCAGAACATTGTTCATCCTGGCGAAGAAGCCATGGTATTGCCTAACCCGATTTCTGTCGAAATGTCAGCAATGCGCTTATCAATGTTTACTGGATTATTGACCGCAGTAGGCTATAACCAGAGCCGTCAGCAAAATAGAGTACGTTTATTTGAGACCGGTTTACGCTTTGTTCCTGATGCACAAGCAGATTCTGGAGTTCGTCAACAAGCTATGCTGGGCGCGGTTATTTCCGGTGTTCAAAACGAAGAACATTGGTCAATGGAATCGAAAACTGTCGACTTCTTTGATTTAAAAGGTGATTTAGAAGCAATAATCGGCTTGACAGTTGCCTCTACAGAATTTAGCTTTAGAGGGGCAACACATCCTGCGCTGCATCCAGGTCAATGTGCTGAAATATTACGAAATAATCGAGTCATTGGTTACATCGGTGCTATCCATCCTAGTTTGGAAAAGCCGTTTGGACTCAATGGAAAAACAATTGTTTTTGAGTTAGAACTGGATGCATTATTGCACGCCCGTTTGCCGCTAGCCCAAGCTGTATCTAAGTTTCCTGCCAATCGTCGCGACATCGCGGTAGTAGTAGATGAAACAGTTTCTGCAACTGATGTTATGAATTTGATAAGAAAAGTTGGCGAAAATCAGTTGGTTGGCTTAAACTTGTTCGATGTATACCAAGGTAAAGGTGTTGAGCCAGGCAAAAAGAGCCTAGCCATCGCACTTACGTTACAAGACACTACTCGTACACTTGAAGATAAAGATATTACTGAGACTATGGAATCAGTGGTATCGGCTCTAAAGACCGAGTTCAACGCATCGTTGAGGGATTAAAGTATGGCACTTACCAAAGCCGAAATGGCAGAACATCTTTTTGAAACATTGGGCATTAACAAACGTGTGGCTAAAGAGATGGTTGAGTCTTTTTTTGAAGAAATTCGTGAAGCACTCGAAAGTGGTGAGCAGGTCAAGTTATCTGGCTTTGGCAACTTTGACCTTAGGGACAAGAATCAAAGACCGGGAAGGAACCCGAAAACTGGTGAAGATATTCCGATTTCTGCACGCCGTGTTGTTACCTTCCGTCCTGGACAGAAGTTAAAATCACGTGTCGAAGCGGCAAACTCGGGTAAAAAATAGTTCACTAGTTAATACGCCAATCCGAACGGATCTGTATTACGAAGAGCCACTCTTAATTGAGTGGCTCTTTTGTTTTTGAATTTGGTGAATGTAACCCACCGTTTGCTGCATCAGCTTGATATTGGCATGGTAACCAGTGTATTCGATACATCTTGCCCAGGCTGTTCTAAAGTAGGTGTGAGTAAGCTGTGCAACAAAGACGTTTGCTATTGTCTGGTATAATTTCTGTTTCACACTCATTAATCACTAGTATAATGCCTTCGTTATAATATGATTTTTTACCGTGGGTCACGGTCAGTTTATTTGGAGTTTCTTTTGGCACGACAAGCAAAATATTTTGATACTCGCTTTAATAAATCACTATTGCATCCTCGTTACTGGGGAACATGGCTAGCTATCGCTGTGTTGTTTCTATTTGGCGTACTTCCCGCAAGCGTAAGAGATCCCATTGCGAGACTATTGGCTCGAGTCGTGATGAAAGTGGCCAAAAAACCATTGCGAATAGCAAAGGTGAACATTACCCATTGTTTTCCAGAAAAATCAGCTGAACAAGTCGATGAATTAATCAAAAAAAATGTTGAGACATTTGTCATTACTTTATTATCGCAAGCAGAGCTGCTTATTCGTTCTACCGCGCACCTTAAACGACGTATTCAACTTAACGGTTTTGAGCATGTTAAAGCAGCTCGCGATGCTAAGCAGCCGATTATTTTCATCATGCCGCATGTATGGCCGATGGAGTACGCAGGTCTTCGTATTAACATGGAAATACCTTTAGTGACTATGGCTAAGGCTCATCGCAATGGGTTATTTAATTGGTTTAGTAACCGGATGCGCAGCAGTCAAAATGGTCGCGTGTATATGCGTGAAGCAGGCATCAGAGCATTGTTAGCAGAGTTAAAAAATGATAACAGTTTTTTCTATTTACCAGATGAAGACTTAGGCCCTGAACAAAGTGTGTTTGCACCTTTTATGGGTACTGTTAAAGCGACGTTACCCGTGGTAGGGCGCTTAGCTCAAGCCGGCAATGCACAAGTTATGCCTGTTAAAATAGGATACGATCAACAAGCTAAACAATTTATTATGACAGTGATGCCAGCGGTGAATCCTGATGAAATGATTGGCAAAGAAAACGAAGCTATCGCATTAAACAAAGTGGTTGAACAAGTCATTAATGCTTATCCAGAGCAATATATGTGGTTTTTGAAATTACTTAAAACTCGTCCTCCGGGCGAGCAAGAATTTTACTAAAATATAACGACTACTATGATATGAACACAATAATAATAAGAGGTTTATATGGATTTTAATGAGTTATTAGCGGCTTTATCGTTTGTGGTATTCACTTATGATAATCATCACATCACCTTATTGCAGCTGTTGCAAGTGCCTCTCTACATATTTTTAGCGTGGTTTATTATCACTCGTGTTGGGCGATTGATTGTTAAAGCACTAAAACGTCGTAAAGTGGGCGCAGATGCAATTCACCTGTTCACTCGCATGTATTTTATTATCAGTATTGCGGTGCTGGTGTTTACCAGTATGGAAATTTTAAATATTCCATTAACGGCATTTGCGTTTGTGTCTGGTGCGATAGCCATTGGGGTCGGTTTTGGTGCACAAAACATTATCAATAACTTTATCAGTGGTTGGATTTTAATGTGGGAACGGCCAATCCGTATCGGTGACTTTTTAGAAGTCGGTGAAGCCCGTGGAGTAGTGGAGTGTATTAATACTCGCTCAACCTTGATACGCCGAAATGACGGGGTGCACATGCTAGTGCCTAACAGTCAGTTACTGGAAAATACCGTAACTAATTGGACCTTGATCGATAAAAATGCACGTACATTTGTTCGTGTTGGTGTCGCTTACGGTTCGGATGTGATTAAAGTGCGTGAGCTGATTTATCAAGTTATTGCTGAACGGGATGATATTCTGCCGCAACCTAAACCTTCTGTCTTATTTGAGGACTTTGGCGACAACGCATTGATTTTCGACTTAATATTCTGGGTTAGTGCAGTGTCAGAAACGGATATCCGCCGCCGTCGTAGCGAAATTCGCTTTAGAATGTATGAACTATTTAACGAGAATAATGTGGTGATAGCATACCCACAACGTGATTTGCATGTTAATGGTAATTTGACGATAACTCAAAGTCATAAAATGTAAATAAAACCATTTTTATATCAATGTATATCAACAAAAAAGACGCCGTAGCGTCTTTTTCTATTTAATGCAGAAGAACTCGAAAACTACTTGGCTTTATTGTGGCGATCTAATAAGTTTTTATTAATATCAGCCATCGATAAGCCTTGGTCTTCAAGTAACACGATTAAGTGATACATCAAATCAGAGGCTTCATTCACAAGCTCCTCTTTATCATGAGTCGCAGCAGCAAGCGCAGTTTCTAAACCTTCCTCACCGACTTTTTGGGCGATACGCTTAGTACCACGTTCAAATAGCGAGGCAGTATAGCTTGACTCAGCACTTTGGCCTTTACGTGAAATAATCAACTTGGTTAGATTATCGATAAAAGGATGCGCGTTACCATCTTTCCAGCAGCTTTCTGTCCCAGTGTGACAAGTTGGGCCGTTAGGAATAACTTGAACTAGAAAACTGTCGTTGTCGCAATCTTTGTCGATAGCAATGAGATCAAGCGTGTTGCCTGAGGTTTCGCCTTTGGTCCATAAACGTTGTTTAGAACGACTAAAAAAAGTGACTTGTTTGGTGGCTAAGGTTTTCTCTAATGCAGCTTGGTCCATGTAACCTAGCATGAGGACTTTGCCCGTTAGGTGGTGCTGTACAACCGCTGGGATCAAGCCTTGTTGCTTGTCCCAATCTACGCCTGTGCTATCAAATTTGATGTCTGTCATCTGTAATCTCTTTTTGGGTAAGGCTATTTTCTAGTTTCGTAAAAGTCTAAGCCTATAAACGAATCGCGATGTTATTGGCGTGCAAGTATTGTTTTAACTCACCAATATCAATGATGCCTTTATGAAACACGCTTGCTGCTAATGCGGCATCAACCTTGGCAAGTTCAAACACTTCTTTAAAGTGCTCCATGGTGCCCGCACCGCCAGAAGCAATTAACGGTACATCGCAAATGGCGCGTACAATGCTGAGTTGTTTGATGTCATAACCACCGCGCACGCCGTCTTGGTTCATGACGTTCAATACAATCTCGCCACAACCGCGTTTTTGCACTTCTTCAACCCAATCCTGAGTATACCATTGAGTGTCTTTGGTGGCGGCTTCATCCCCGGTAAACTGTTTTACTTTGTAACTATCGCTGACAGCATCATAAAATGAGTCAATACCGATAACGATACACTGGCGGCCAAACTCATCTTGTAGGCGTGATATTAAACTCGGGTCGCTTAATGCAGGCGAGTTAATCGATATTTTATCAGCACCAAAGGCAAGTTTTTCGCGTGCTTGCTCGATGGTTTTAATGCCCCCGGCGACACAAAACGGAATATCAATTTGTTCAGCTACGCGGCTAACCCAAGATTTATCGATAACGCGGTCGTGCGCGCTGGCGGTAATGTCATAAAACACTAACTCATCAGCGCCTTCTTCTGCATAACGGGCGGCGAGGGGAACGATGTCTCCAACAATCTCGTGATTGCGAAACTGCACCCCTTTAACCACTTTACCTTCGCGTACATCAAGACACGGAACTATGCGTTTGGCCAGCATTGTATTGCCTCCTTCACGGTAAATTGGTTAATCAGTAAAGCTTTACCGATAATAATGCCCGATGCTTTGCTGTCGCGTACAGCGGCAACATTGTCAAGTGTTGCAATGCCACCAGAGGCTTGCCAAAGGATATGGGGATACGTTGCGGCAAGTTCTGTGTAGAGCTCGGTATTGGCGCCTGTTAAGGTGCCATCACGGCTGATATCAGTCACTAAAGCATGCTTAAGACCGACGGTTTCAAATTCAGCCACTAACGACTCTAATGACTTACCGCCACCCGATTGCCAGCCCGATACGGCGACAATTTTGTCGCCGTTATCGTTAATATTGACATCAAGAGCCAAACAAATGGCATCGCTGCCGTATTTTACAAACCAACTTTTGACCAGTTCAGGCTCTTTGACTGCAAGAGAGCCTATCACCACACGTTTAACCCCAATGGCTAATAATTCCGCGACTTGCTCTTCGCTGCGAATACCGCCGCCGACTTGAATATCAACATCAAGTCCCGCAGCAAGTTCAGCAATTAATTGAGTTTGGCGTTTATTCGGATCTTTAGCACCCGTTAAGTCAACGATATGCAGCAATTTTGCCCCTTGGGCTTGATAAGACTGCAATTGTACCAGTGGACTTAAGTCAAAGGTGGTCTGTTTGTCATAGTCACCTTGGTACAAGCGCACCACTTGGCCGTCAATTAAATCAATGGCAGGAATAATCACTGTGGTGTCCCCATGTTTAAGAAGTTCTGTAAAATTTGTGCGCCTACTTTGGCACTTTTTTCTGGGTGGAATTGCACCCCAAAAAAGTTACCTTTACCAATGGCGGCACTGAATGACTCGCCATAAGTGCTGCTGGCTAGGGTGTACTCACTGATTGGTGCACGGTAACTGTGAACAAAATACACGTAGCTGCCATTTTCAATGCCAACAAATAATGGGTGATCGCTCACCTCTATTTGATTCCAGCCCATGTGTGGCAGCGGTAAGCCTTTACTGTCTAGGTCGCCAATGTCTGTCGGCACTAATCCTAGACAGGTGATATTTTGCTCGCTGCGGCCGCCATGTTCATTAGACAATGATGCCAGCATTTGCATGCCTAAACACACGCCCATAACAGGTTGCGTTAAGCTTTTAATTAGCTCGATAAGGTTCTTTTGTTTTAGGGCATCCATGGCCGCACCAGCGGTGCCAACACCCGGTAGTACCACTCTTGCGGCGCTGCGGATGACATCAAAGTCAGCACTGACTAAGACATTGGCATTCAGGCGCTCAAAAGCAAACCGTACAGAGCTTAAATTGGCACAGCCGGTATCAATAATCACGGTAAGATCATTGCTAGCGTTTGAAGTATTCGATACTTGTGTCACATGAACTCCTTACAGCACACCTTTGCTTGATGGCAGTATGTCACCTTCGACTTTCACCGCTTGGCGAAGCGTACGGCCTAACACTTTAAACAGAGCTTCTACTTTGTGGTGATCGTTATCGCCTTTCGATCCAATGTGTAAAGTGCAACGTAGGCCATCAGCGAATGAGCGAAAGAAGTGGGGCACCATTTCGATAGCCATTTCACCGACCATTTCGCGATCAAAGTCAGCATTGAATTTTATGAATGGACGACCAGAAATGTCCATTAAACATTCGCCACTGGCTTCATCCATAGGTAAGCTAAAACCAAAACGAGCGATACCGCGCTTGTCGCCTAAGGCCTGGCGAATGGCATCGCCAATAGCGAGGGCCGTGTCTTCTACGCTGTGGTGGTCGTCAATTTCTAGGTCGCCGTCAACATGCACGTCCATTTTAAAATTACCGTGGGTTTGAATTTGATCCAGCATATGGTCAAAAAAGCCAATCCCGGTTTCAATCTTACCTTTGCTTTGGTTGTCTAAGTCGATGGTGACTTTGATGTCGGTTTCTTTGGTGGTACGCACTACCGTTGCCACGCGACCTTTACTTAATAAAGCGCTGGTTATAGCGTCCCAGTCGAGTGTTTGACGATTATATTTAAAGCTTTTAATGCCCATGGCATTAGCGAGCTCAACGTCAGTTTCACGATCGCCAATTACCGCGGATTCAGTAAAATCTACTTTACCCTGGGTTAAGTAGTCTTTTACTAAGCCAAGTTTAGGCTTACGACAGCTACAGTTTTCATCATTAAAGTGTGGACAGATAACCACATCGTCAAAAACGACACCTTGGCTTGAAAAAATTTGCATCATCATGTCGTGCGGGGCATCAAAGTCTGCTTTTGGAAACGAAGGTGTGCCCAAACCGTCTTGATTGCTGACCATGACTAAACGGAAACCGGCTTTCTGCAATTTAAGTAACGCTGGGATTACTTGTGGTTCAAACACTAATTTAGCCAAACTATCGAGTTGTTTATCGATGGCTGGCTCTTCAACTAATGTACCGTCGCGGTCGATAAAAAGGATTTTCTGTTTCATGCTAACTACCTTAATGGTGATATCTAATTCTTATTTATGATGTATAGGGTATTGACCGATATGCAACGTGCACTAACGCATTAACGCACTAACGCACTAACGCACTAACCAAATAACTGAACAATCACATCGGTTTGTTTGGCTGATGTAAAGCTAAAACGAATCGCATCAGCAAGGCGTGGGTCTTTGTATGCTCGAGCAACCACGCCGGAATCGCTTAATCGTTTAGCGGCTGCTTGTACATCGTCAAATTGGGCTAAAACATAGTTACCGTTGGCAGGTAACACCTTAGCGCCATAGGTTGTTAATGCAACGCTTAAGCGTTTGCCTTGTTCAATTAAACTGGCGACTTGAGTTCGCATAGTGTCAATACCAGCTGGACTTAACGCTTTTACCGCAAGGTCTGACACCGGTAATGGCACCGGGTAAGGGGCGATGACTCGCATGACTAAGTCAATAATGTCATCACTGGCGAGCATAAAGCCACAACGTGCACCTGCTAAAGCAAATGCTTTTGATAATGTGCGCAACACCACAAGGTTAGGGTAGGTGCCAAGTAAATCTGCCACGCTGTAGTCTGGGCAAAACTCAATGTAGGCTTCGTCTACCACCACAATAGCTTTAGGTGCTGCGTTAATAGCTTGTTCAATTTTGTCTTTTGCAATCACGGTGCCGGTTGGGTTATTTGGGTTACAAATAAATACAATTTTGGCATTGCCGATTTGTGTTGGCCACGCATCCGGTAACTGATATTCATCGGTTAAACTTAACGCTGTGACAGCTACATTAAAGGTTGCAGCACTAATTGAATACATTCCATAAGTTGGACCAAAACAAGCAATACTGTCGACAGCAGGGATACAAAATGTACGAATAAGTAATTCGATCGCTTCGTCGGCACCGCGACTGGCAATAATATTACTTGCCTTAACGCCTGAGTAACGGCTGTAAGCATTGATGAGTTCAGCAGGTTGGCATTCTGGGTAACGATTCACTTTATCAAGCGGGCTATTATTGAATGGCGATTCATTGGCGTTAATCCAAATATCACCGCGACCACCAATTCGTCTGGCACTCTGGTACGGGGTCAATGTCAATAATTCGGGTCTGGCCAACGTTTTTGGATCAAAAGGCGCAGCTAAGGTTTGGCTCATGGCGGTGTTCTCTACTTTCTACTCTAATAGGGTGCTAACTAGCGCTTAGCGATAGTGCTGACAATATGAATGACTCACTACTCAAAACTGGCTAAACGAATGGCGATAGCATTTTTATGTGCATCTAATAATTCATTTTCTGCCAACACCATCACAGTGTTACCTAAAGTTTTAAGCCCTTGTTGGCTGAGCTCTTGCACTGTAAAACGTCGACTAAAATCGGCTAATGACAAACTTGAAACTGAACGGCTATAACCATAAGTCGGTAAAACATGGTTAGTACCACTAGCATAATCGCCCACAGACTCTGGGGTATAAGCGCCTAAAAAGACGGAGCCGGCACCGCGAACTTGTCTAAGCACGTCACGTGGGGCAGTAGTTTGAATAATTAAATGTTCTGGGCCATACAAATTAGACACTTTTGCAGCTTGCACCATATCGCTAACAATAATACTGCGGCTGCATTCTAGCGCTTGTGCGGCGATGTCTTTACGGCTCAACTGTGCTAATTGTTCAGTTAACGCTTGGTTGACTTGCTCTGCCAGTGTTAATGAGTCAGTCACTAACATTACTTGCGAGTCAACACCATGTTCTGCTTGGGATAATAAATCGGCCGCAACAAAACCAGGATTTGCATCTTTGTCGGCAATCACTAACACTTCAGACGGACCTGCAGGCATGTCTATTGACACACTAATACGGCTGTCCTGTGACACTAATCGTTTTGCTTCAGTCACATAACGATTACCCGGACCAAATATTTTATCTACGTTCGGCACCGACTCTGTCCCAAATGCTAATGCCGCAATGGCTTGGGCACCACCCACCTGGAAAATATCAGTAATACCACAGACATTGGCGGCATAAATAATCGCATCATTAATCGGTGGTGGACTGACTAACACACGCTTTTCGCAACCGGCAATTCTTGCTGGTAACGCCAACATCATTACTGTGGATATTAATGGAGCCGTACCACCGGGAATATATAAGCCGACTCGCTCGATGGGTTCACTGCGCAATTCACAACGAATTCCCGCTTGAGTTTCTATATCAACACCCTGAAACACCTGCGCCTTGTGAAAGGTTTCAATGTTGTTCACCGCTTGCGCAACAGCTTGTTTGACGTCGTCACCTACACGTGCACATGCTGCCGCAATGGCGTCAGTTGATAATGCGAGCTCAGTCAGTTCAACACCGTCAAATTGCTTGTTATAAGCCAGTAATGCGCTATCACCTTGAGCGTTGACTTGCTCAATAATGTCACGAACACGTTGCTCTACACTTGCATCACCAATTAATGGCGAACGCGCTAACGTTTGTCGTTGTTGTTCAGTAGATAAAGAAGCCCAATCGAGAATTTGCATTTGTGTTACCCCATCATTTTTTCAATAGGCATGACCAGAATTGAGCTTGCACCTAGTGCGGTTAATTCTTCCATAGTGTCCCAGAATAAATCCTCTGTGCTTACTACGTGAATAGCCACACGATTAGTGTCGTCATTAAGTGGTAATACGGTTGGGTTTTCAGCGCCTGGGAGTAGGGCAACGATTTGATCTAACGTTTCAATTGGAGCGTGCAATAAGATGTACTTACTTTCACGGGCACGGATAACGCCATTAATACGCGATAAGATTTTGTTGATTAGAGCTTGTTTTTCAGTAGATTGAGTTTTGTTTGATTGAATAATGCAAGCCATTGAGCGGTAAATGACTTCGGTTTCATACAAGCCGTTCGCTTCAAGGGTTGCACCGGTCGATACTAAATCACAAATGCCATCTGACAATCCTGCCCGTGGCGCGACTTCAACGGAACCTTTAAGCATACAGTCGCTGTAGTTAATGCCTTTTTCTAGCATAAAACGGCGCAGTAAGTTCGGGTAAGATGTCGCGATGCGCAGACCTTCTAGTGAGTTGGCATCTTTATATTCAAACTCATTAGGTACCGCAAGTGATAAACGACATGAACCAAAATCTAATTCACGTAATTTAGTGCATTCAGCCGGTTTACTTGCTAGTTGGCGCTCTATTTGTTCTTCTTCTAGAACGTTTTCACCGATAATACCTAGGTCGACAACTCCATCCATTACTAGGCCTGGAATATCATCATCACGAACGCGTAATAAGTCTATTGGCATGTTGTCTGCGTGTGCAATCAAGCGTTGCTCATTAACGTTAAATTTAACGCCACAGCTTTTCAGCAATTGTTGAGATTCTTTAGATAAACGGCCTGATTTCTGGATGGCTATACGTAAACGCTTTGACTCACTCATGTGATAATTCCTTATGTATTAAATATAAAATGTGTAAATTTAACTGCTTAAATAAAAATAAAAATTTAGAAAACAAAAAACCCCTGAAATTCCTTCCAGGGGTTTATGTGAATAATTGTTCACCACCAGAAGGATATCGTCCTTCGGCAGTTAGCATCCGAAGGCTACCGCATATGGTGATGATGGTGGATTGTAGTCACTTGGATGTTCATTTCAGTACTCTTTATTTGATATTAGTAAATCAGTTCAAATGAGGATTATGCACTCATCTGATGTCGTGTATATCGACTTGCAGTTAACTTAACCGCATTTATGCTTGTTTGCAAGAGCGGATAAAGCATTAATGTTATTTAATTACCATATTTTTTGCATAAGATATGCTTTCTTGTCTGTTTGTGATCATTAGAGCCGATTAAGAAAGCGTTAACAACACAACTGCTTAATATTTTAGCTATCAATGCCCTTGGGGATTAACCTCTACTTGTTGTTTGTCGATAAATGACTTTGAGAACTCAATAAATACAAAGGGTAGACCGTTAGCGTAATGACGTCTCCCATTTGGCACTCTACATCACTTAGGTTAATGATACCGTTTAATGGCTTGATTCTTATGCAACAAGAGTCGTGTGCTAGTCGATTATTCAAGGGATAAACGATGTTTTAGTGTGATGAAACTTGTTCCTTTAGTCTTTATGAATCGCAATGTTTAAATCATATCGTTATAAGCCATTGAGTTTATTGGACGCTACTTATAAGCTGGCGTGTATTACGCTTTATTAATTTAGCTAACTTCTCGAGGTACGCACAGTATGAAGACCATTGATGTAGTGGCGCTTAGAGATGTTATGGACTTAATGCTCGATGCAGTATGTGTGGTTGATAAAGCAGGAAATTTTGTGTTTGTTAGTGCTGCATTTGAAGATATTTTTGGATACTCTCCTGACGAAGTGATAGGCAAACCTATGCTTGACCATGTTTATCCTGAAGACGGTATAAAGACACTTAAAGTCGTTGAATCATTGCTGAGTGGCAAAAAACTACCTCGTTTTGAAAACCGTTGGGTTCGTAAAGATGGCAAAATAATTGATATTCTTTGGTCGGCACGATGGTCTGAAGATCACCAGTTTAGAATTGCAGTTGCTCACGATATTACTGAACGAAAATTAATGGAGCAGCAACTTCACTACATTGCAGGACATGATCCATTAACAGAATTACCTAATAGAGCATTGTTGTTTGGGCGTTTACAAACATCGCTTGGACTGGCGCGTCGCGAAGGCTCTCATCTTTCTTTGTTATTTATCGACATTGATGGGTTTAAACATGTTAATGACAGCTATGGGCATCTTGTTGGTGACAAGCTACTTAAGAATATCGCTCAGCGTTTACGTGATTGCGTTCGTAAATCAGATACGGTTGGACGTTTTGGTGGCGATGAATTTGTCGTTGTACTAAACGGTATTGATTCAGTTGATAGTGTGCTGTTTATTGCTGAGAATATTCGAGTTGAACTGGAGAAAACTTATCAATTTGATAGCCTTAATTTGCAACTGTCACCGAGTATTGGTGTCGCTCGTTATCCCGATAATGGTGCTGATGAGCAGCAATTAATTCAATATGCAGATCAAGCTATGTATAGAGCAAAAAATGCTGGAGGGAACCGGATCGATACTGGTGTAGACCATCTTAAGTAGGGTTACGGTTTAGGGCCTGTTGATCTTTCAAGGCTGTTTTTGCAAAGATAAACAGGTCCTCGTCATTAGCTCAAACTTTAACAAGAGTTATGTAACGAAATAGCCGTTCATCATTAATGGTCACCAGAACTATGGTTAACGATATGTCTGCGCATAAAAACATAATGTACTCGATAGCTTTTAATATGATGATGTATTCATCTAGTTGTACAGATTAGGAAGAACATTTTAGTATGCGAAAAACCGATAAAAAAATCGATAATAAATTAAGAGAGGGGTTAACCGTCGTATGCGAACATGCACTGGATAGCTATCCTGGTTTTGCATGGATTACGCACGTCGTTGATTACACGACATTCCCCAAGAGCTTACGAATTATTTGTATATTTGATACTGAAACACAACTAACGCAATTTAATCAAAGTGGTCATAAAGCGCTACTGTTAACGCTAATTCAACGCACCCTTGCTCAATACCAGATTGATCTCAAAGATATTAATCAACATGTTAGCTTTGATACTGAAACTGCTTGTGATCAGCAACATCATGGTAATTGGGCGTTGCGATTACATAATGCCAGTAGTATCGATAAAAACGGGCTATCTAAGCTGCACTAACGTTGTATTGGGATTTTGTTTAAGCTCTTGATATTTAATGTTAATTTTTTAACCGTTAACTCATTAGATTAAAGTTCTGTTGGTGATTATAAAAATGCAGTACATGGGCAAGCTCGTAATCTGCTTTGTTTAATTCACCATAAGCAAAATGTGGTGCCAAATCAGTTTGATATTGTTGAAAATCTTTTAAAGATTGTATTAGCCTAGCGAGTGCTTGATTAACATCAACACTGCGGTCTAACTCTGGCGCAGCAGGGATTGGTTCGGCTAAGTTATGAGACATTGCACCTTTAGTGACAAATGCGGTGAATGCCAGGGCTCCGACAGTTTGTTTAAAGAGTGCTGATTTATGCTCTGGAAACCCGCTCATTGAAAATTCAACACTTTGCGCGCAATGTGTAAACACTTCAGCACTGTTCCACTTGCCAGTGCTTAAACCTGCAAGTTGTTCGGTTGATAACATCGTTAACTTATTCAACTTGGCTAATAGTGCAGCAATGTTCAGTTGTGTTGGATCATTGCCTTGGCTTAACCATAATGCACTGGCACCAGTTAATCCTACCGCAGCGCCTAACATTCCCACTTTTAAAAACTGTCTGCGTTGCATTATGTGGCCTTTTTGGTAGGCATTAACTTACTATTTAATGTCATCATCATCATCATCAACTTAACGACTGTGTGGATTGCTTATTTCTATAACAAGATGTTAATTGCCGTGTCAATCAATAGAACAAGCTCGTTAGCCAAATAATCAAATGGCTACTCAAGGGTAAATAATATTCGATGATGTCAGCTGCAATTGTATTTGACTGCTTATTTCGGCTTTTTGACTGGCTGTTAAGAGGGTTGAGTTATCAATTGCTGTCATCGCTGCTCGTTTGTCAAACCCACTCCAGACATTGACGGTACTGGCAATAGATTCTAATCGAGTCGTGGTATCATTAATGCGTTCGGCTACATTAAACGCTTGTTGTGGATCTGTTTGGCTCAACTGGGCTGATCGTTGACGAAAAGCAATATCTTTGTTGTCATCGGACAGCGAGTTTATTACCTGCAAAAAATCGACTTCCGAATTTTCTGCGAGGGCGTAGCTAGCGTTAATGATAATATCCCGCTGAACATTCGCTTCATAATTATCTATTCGCGCTAGCATCATATTGGGTTCCACACTGGCTATTTCAGCTAAGGCACTGTTGAAATAATCTTGATTTAAATCGTAAGCTTGTTTTTGATTGTTTAAAAATACTAAAGCAGCCTCAGGATCTGTTTCTGCCATTTTTCGAGAGACAATATATATCCCGCTGGCACGTTGCTCTACGGCAATAGTATCTAACCAATCGACAGCATCTTGAGTATTCTTTTCAACCAACTGATATACCATCGATGTAATAAGATAATTAGTCGATTCATTTAATGGCAGTGATGAAATGAGATTGGCGGCTTCGTTAGGTGACTGTTCAATGTAATAATACATGGTATTTAAGTACATTTTTAACGTTGATTGAGTTTCTGTTTGCAATTTTAACCATTCAAATGCGGCTATTGCATCGGTGTTGGCCCATGAGTCGACAATCGACATTATGATCGACGACTTCATTGGTTCTACTGCTAATAACTCTACATCGCTTAATGCTTGTTGTGGATTTACAGACGCTAAACCACGTAAATAACCGTCGAGTAATGATTCATATTGTTCAGTCGACTTTTGCTGTTCTAGCCATGAAATGACATTTGAAAATTGCATTTTCCCCGCTATTTCTAAAATTAATCCATATAAGTCTTCATGTTGCGTTTCTTCGGCAACGAGTAATGCTTCTAGAGGGTCTTGTTCGGCCAGTTGCATGATGCGAAAAATCGACATGTAAGGCGTTTCATCATTGCCTAACGATGCCTTAAATGCTTCTCGGTCGTGAGTGTTCTGGGTTACATCATTTACCGAAGTAAGATTAGCTTGACCTGCAGAGACAAATTTTGAAGTGTTGCCTTGTGGTGTTTTGGACAATAAATCGGCATGTTCGGTAGTGTCTGGGGTGTCACTAGGCCATATCAGCGGATAACTGATAAACCCGATACACCAACTTATAACCACTACAATTAACCATTTCATTATTGCTTTTCCTTAAGCTTATTGACTGTGTTCAAAGATCTCTAGGGCTACGTTATTATGATGCCGTTAACATTGCAACGAATTATTCAGTAATAGATTTAATAAAAACGAGTTTAACTGACTAATTTTTATATTAATTTATCATCGACATTTAAATTTTGAGTTTGAATAAGTCATCATAGGTAAAACTGACAAAAACGAGACATTCCACTTAGAAAAAAATTAACCCGATATTATTTCGGATAATCTATGTTTATTTTTATCATCAACAAAATCGAGACCTGGATCTTATATTGCGACTAAAAATAAGGCTATCTTTACAGTAGTGTTTTTATAGAGCAATAACTTATGTTTCAGATTTTTTCTGATTTTGCATCTTGGCTTATATACAGTTTATTGGGGTTGTCGCCAGAGACCAAACTCGGAGATGCGCTGCATTTTTTTGTTGAAGACGTCACTAAAATTTTTGCTTTACTGCTGGTGATGATTTATTTCATTGCCCTCATCCGGGCTTCGTTAAATGTTGAGCGTGTCAGAGATTATTTAGCAGGTAAACACCGAGGATTAGGTTATTTAATGGGATCAGGTTTTGGTGTCATAACGCCATTCTGTTCTTGTTCGAGCATTCCTGTTTTTTTAGGTTTTACCTCTGCCGGGATCCCATTAGGGATCACCATGAGCTTTTTGATTACCTCGCCTTTAATCAACGAAGTCGCAATATTACTGCTTATGAGCTTATTGGGGCTCAAATTTACCTTATTGTATATTGCCGTTGGAATGAGTGTGGGAATGTTAGGCGGCCTGTTTCTTGACAGTATTAAGGCTGAACGTTGGCTACAGTCGTTTGCGGCCGAAGCCTTAAAACGTGGTCAGCAGAAGGGGGTTGGCAATATTGCTGATGATAGTGGCAAAGTGCAAACTATGTCATTGCCACAAAGGCATCAATTTGCCAAAACTGAGATGCTAGATATATTCGGCCGAGTGTGGAAATGGGTCATCATTGGGGTGGGTTTGGGCGCGGCGCTGCATGGCTTTGTACCAGACGGTTGGATTGAAGCGCATTTGGGCGACGGACAATGGTGGTCTGTTCCTGCTGCGGTGTTGCTCGGCATTCCACTTTATTCCAATGCGACAGGTGTTATTCCGATTATGGAAAGCCTTATTATCAATGGTTTACCAATAGGTACCACATTAGCATTTTGTATGAGCACTGTAGCGGCCAGTTTTCCTGAATTTATTTTGTTAAAGCAAGTCATGCAATGGCGTTTACTGGCAATATTATTTAGCCTTCTATTAGTTTCATTCACTTTAGTGGGGTGGATATTTAATGCATTTGCTCCGTTGCTATCATCTACGAATTAGTCACAAGGAACAATAAATGAAAATCATTAAAGTATTAGGTTCAGGTTGTAAAAAGTGTCTTGAAACTGCTGAGCTTGCCCAAGCTGTTGCCGACGAAAAAGGTGTTGCTATAAAAATAGAAAAAGTAACCGATATGACGCAAATTATGGCTTATGACGTAATGAGTACGCCAGCGGTAGTGGTTGATGAAAAAGTGGTCCATAAAGGCAGTAAACCCACCAAAGAACAGATGGCAATGTGGATATAGAAGATATGTTTTACGGATGATTTTGTGATGCCTGATATATTGTCATTTGACTTATTTGGTCAAAATCGGCCGAAAAAGTCACGAGCATAAGTGTTAAACGCAAGGTTACCAATGAAAAAGTGGTATTTGAATTCACCCCTGAACACCACATTCAAAACCTGTTCTCTGAATTACTAAAAAATAAACGTTTGATTATATTTTATACGAGTCAAGAAATGCTGAGTCACGCTGGTGGCCAGCATTTTTTGTTTCTGGTCTAAATTTAGTCAAATCATCGATATTGTTTATACAACTGCCTTTACAACTTTTGGTGATAAACAGTTGGAACATGATGCCGTTATAAGCATAATAGCCCAAATCACACTACATCAGCATTAGCGCGATAATTTGAGGATGCTTTGAGCTCTACACTTACCCAATCTGTAATCCATGAATTTAGCGATCGCGGTGCGTTAGCCAAACATGTGCATCATTACCACCATCGACAAAGTCAGACAGATATGGCCGTTGCGGTCAGTGACGCTATTGCTAAAAAGCATAATCTGATTTTAGAAGCGGGTACTGGTGTGGGTAAAACCTATGCGTATTTAATTCCGGCCTTACTCAGCGGCAAGCAAGTGGTTGTGAGTACCGGCAGTAAAAATCTGCAAGAGCAGCTATTCCTCAAAGATCTCCCCGCATTACTTGCCATGTTAGATGTACATGTACCGATTGCGTTATTAAAAGGGCGTAACAATTATTTATGTCAGTTACGTCTTGAAAAGCAGATGCAAAATGCCAGTCAATTTAGCGAATATTATATTGATGATTTACTCAAGATTAACCAATGGGCACATTTAAGCAAAGATGGCGATATCGGCAATTTAACCTCGGTGGCAGAGCATTCAGAGGTTATTCCTAGCATTGTGAGCACCAAAGAAACCTGTACGGGTAAAAAATGCGATCATTATGATGTGTGTTTTACCCGTAAAGCACGTATTAGGGCCATGGAGGCAAAAGTGGTGGTGGTTAATCACCATTTATTTTTTGCCGACCGCTTACTCAAAGACACCGGGTTTGCCGAGTTATTGCCAGATCCTGATGTGGTTATTTTTGATGAAGCCCATTTGGTGCCAGATATTTGCATTAACTACTTTGGCAGCCATATCTCCAGTCGCGAAATTGATCAGTTGCTTAATGGCATCATTAAAATACACAAACAACTCATTCGCGACAGTATTCAAATAGAGCAACTGTCGCAACGTGGGCTGTTGGCTTTGAGTGACTGGCACAACGCTATGTACGACAACCAAGTAACTGATTGGCGTAAAGTACTCGCCAATAAACACTTAGCGACAGTATCGTGGGCACTACAACAGGCACTTACCGACCTTACCAATGTAATGCGTCATCATCTTGGGCGTGAAGACCAACTCGACTTAGCGTTTGAACAATTGCATGAGCTTGCTGAAAAGCTACAAGACTATTTTGAATGCAAAGACATGCAAGCGGCTTATAATGTCGAGTTAGGTCCGCGCTTTATCCTGTTAAGACTGAGTCCTATCAATGTGGCAAAACAATGCCAGCAGCTGTTTGATGCCAAAACTCGCTGGATTTTCACCTCGGCTACCTTACAAGTAAACCGAAGTTTGGGCCATTTTGCGACTGAGCTTGGCTTGTCATCAGCGCAACAAATCATTTTAGACAGTCCATTTGATTACCCTAATCAAGCGGTATTTTGTGTACCGCGCCATTTAGGTAAAGTAGGGCAGTCGCAACATACGGTAAAACAATTAGTCGATGTGTGTATTCAAGCTATCAACGCGGCTCAAGGCCGTACGTTCATATTGTTTACTAGCCATCAAATGCTCGAACAAGTTGCATCCGCTTTACAAGGTAAAGTCGCTTATCCTTTACTGGTACAAGGCCAAGCCAGTAAACAAAGTTTGTTAAATAAATTTAGGCAGTTAGGTAATGCAGTATTACTCGGTACCAGCAGTTTTTGGGAAGGCGTCGATGTTCGCGGTAAGTTACTCAGCTGCGTGATTATCGATAAGTTGCCGTTTGTATCGCCAGATGATGCTTTATACAAAGCCCGTTCAGCCAATGCCGAACGTCAAGGGCTTGACCCCTTTAACCATATTTCTCTGCCACAAGCGGTCATAAGTTTAAAGCAAGGCGTCGGGCGGCTAATCCGTGATGAGAAAGACCGTGGTGTGCTTATTTTGTGCGATAACCGCATCGTTAACCGCGCTTATGGCCAGGCGTTTATTAATTCTTTGCCACCCATGCAACGCACACGTGACTTAGACCGTGCATTACAATTTTTAAAACAAATCCCTTAAGCTTTTTAAAACCGTACGCATCAGTTATCATATTGAGTCTATTTGATGTTTTTTTACTGGGTAACCCATCATAATGCCAAAGCCGTTAACCATCCTCGCTCTTGATACTTGCACTGAAACTTGCTCCGCTGCGTTAACCATTAATGGTGAGGTGTTTGCACTTATTGCTGATGCACCACGTGAGCATAGTCAACGATTATTACCTATGGTCGATGAAGTGCTAGCCCAAGCCCAAGTGACACTGGCCGATGTGGACATGATTGCCTATGGCCGCGGTCCTGGCAGTTTTACCGGTATCCGCATTTGTACCAGCATGACCCAAGGATTAGCCTTGGGACTCGACTTGCCGGTTATTGGCATTTCGACCTTAGCCGCTATGGCCCAATTAGCCATAACAGAGCAAGGTGCTACGCAAGTATTGTGCTGTATTGACGCCCGTATGAAGGAAGTCTATTGGGGCCAATACATTGCCAAAGACGGCATTGCTACCTTAGTAGGTCAAGAACACGTTAGCGCGCCAGAAGCGATTGAGTTAACCCTCGATACACAACAAAACATTAGTGTTTGTGGCACAGGCTTTGAAGCCTATCCACAATTATTAACGATAGCGCCACACATGACACCATGCACTCAAGCGACTTATCCAGATGCGAAAGCCATGTTAATTCTTGCACAACAAGGTTTTCAACAAGGTTTGCATACTACTGTTGATGAACTTTCGCCGGTGTACCTTCGTGATACTGTTACGTGGAAAAAACTTCCGGGCCGAGAATAGCCATTCACGACAATTTGACATAAAGTATAAGATTCAAATATAGGTAAACGGTGTCGTTAATGACGATAAATTCAGCATTATCAATGGCAAATAATCAATCAGGCCCAATTAGCCTGAGCCAAGCTGTTGCCGGTAATCGGCCGATCATAGCGGCCCACGAACCTATTATTGTTAATCCTGCTACTGTAGAAACTGAGGTTCAAGGGATTGAAGCTCGCAACATGGCCATTGTTGATGATTCAACTTTATCGGCCAAACAGCAAGCGCGTGTTGAATACGACCGTGAGACTTACAGTCAGCGTGGCGCTATAGCTCAGTATTTATCGACACAGCATTCTGCTAAAAGAGACGAAATTCAACAAATGGTTGGTATTGATTTATATGCCTAATGTGCCGTTGTCTGCAATACCCAGTCGTAGCCGTTTTGTGATTGAATTACTGTTGGCTTTTTTACTGACGCGATTCCCTTATATCTCTATACCTTTTAAATGGTTTGAAAGTTATTTTCACGAATTATCTCATGGCATCGCGACATTATTGACCGGTGGCTCGGTCAGTCATATTCAGCTATTTCCAAACGGCGCTGGCTTTTGTTTTAGCCAAGGCGGCAGCAGTATATTAATCGCTTATGCGGGCTATTTTGGCGCCGCACTCTGGGGTTATTCGATATTTCTGATGGCAACGCAAAAACAGACTATTAGATTTACCCTGACTTTACTCGCGTTTACCGTGGCAGCATCGTTACTTTTTTGGGCTCGCGATGTGTTAACCATTGTTATACTCAGCGTATTGATAATACTTTTTTTGTTACCACTTAAATTAAAAAACAGTAGTCTGTTAAACACCTTACTGCGTATATTAGGGTTAATGATTATTTTAAATGCCATGGCAAGTCCGATGGTATTATTGGGGTTAAGCGGTCAAGGCGATGCGGTTATGTTAGCTAAAATGACTTGGCTACCTGCATGGTTATGGGTAATAACATGGCTCGCCTTTAGCGGGTTTATGTTGTTGCTCTGTTGGCGTAAAGTTGATCGAAAAAAGGGAGTGTCAAAATGAAACGTAACATGATGTTAGGAGCCTTAATTGGCTTATCAAGTTTAGGTATGTCGACCGCAATATACGCAGCCGATAGTATGCCCGATAAAAAAGTGACGGCACCGCAGGTTAGTTCTGCCCTTGCTAAAGCAGTGGCCAGCGAGTTTCGTACTGCAGATAATAAACTACGTGACCAATATCGTCATCCTGCTGAAACATTAGCGTTTTTTGATATTAAGCCTGAACAAACTGTGATTGAACTATGGCCAGGTGGTGGTTGGTATGCTGAAATTTTAGCGCCATACCTAGCTGAAAAAGGCCAATATGTAGCTGCTAATTTTGAAACTAATCCTGCAACAGACACGAATCAAAGTGCTTATTACAAATCAGCGGGTTTGAAGTTTGAAAAATGGGTTAGCGATAACAAAGCCAGCGTAGGCAATGTACAGTTTGTAACGCTTGATCCACCGGCTAAGTTTTCATTGGGTAAAGATAATTCTGCAGACCACGTATTAACATTCCGTAACTTGCACAATTGGGCAATGAAAGGAGAGTTGGAAGGTGTGTTTAAAGCCGCTCATGACGTGTTAAAAGTTGGAGGCTCATTAGGCATTGTTGAACATCGTGCCAATATCGGTATGGCTGCAGAAAGTGGCTATATGGATCAAAATCAAATGGTTGAGTTGGCCAATAAATACGGTTTTGAATTAACCGGCAGCTCTGAAGTGAATGCCAATCCTAAAGACACTAAAGATTATCAAAAAGGTGTGTGGACATTACCACCGCGTTTAGCTATGGGTGATCAAGATAAACAGAAGTATCTTGATATTGGTGAAAGTGATCGTATGACAATCAAATTTACCAAAATAGCCGCTAAATAATTTTTGCAAAGTGAGCCAACAATGTTGAACATTGATGTAGAAGAAATTCAATTGCCGTTGGCTCATATTACTCTTGCAGCTAAACGTTATGGTCAAGCCGACAAGCCAGTGATTTTGGCTTTGCATGGTTGGCTTGATAATGTCGACAGTTTTATCCCCTTAGCGCAGGCCTTTGCCCAGCAAGGGTTATTCGATAAATTTCAACTGATGTGCATCGATTGGCCAGGGCATGGATTATCAGATCATCGCCCAGGGCGTTATCCGTTGCATTGGGTTGATTATATTTACGATCTGCAAGCCGTGATCCATACCCTGTCACAAGAAACGGGTCCCATTATCTTATTGGGCCATTCGCTCGGCGGCATTGTGGCGTCAGCTTACAATGCATGTCTTGCTGTCAACATCCATAAACTCATATTAATAGAAGCCCTAGCACCGTTATCTGAATCTGCCACACAGGCTAAAGATCGCTTACGAAAAGGCTTACAGCAACAACAACGCTTTAATCGTCAACTCGCCAGAGTCACTCCAACGTATTCTTCAATGGATACTGCGATTCAGGCTCGCCATCAACTCACTGGATTAGCATTACCATGGTGCGAAATGATCACCAAACGTAATATGGCTACCACTGATGGCCATTATTCTTGGCGTAGTGATCCTCGGTTAAAATTAGATTCACTTAACCGTTTTACCTTTGAACAGGTTGACGCTTTGATGACAATAAGTGACACGCCTTCGTTACTCATTGTTGGCCATGATGGCTATAAACAATTAACAGTATCAACAGAGCAAGCCAATAAATGGTTTTCCAATATTGATATCGTTCATTTAGCCGGAGACCATCATCTTCACATGGGGAATGCTGACCTGGTTGCTAAATCGATTGGAGCATTTATTCTAAATAGCCGCTAGCCATAGGTGAAAACGCTGTTATTTTTAGTTTATTTATGTGATTATGATCGAAAATTAAAACACTTGTATGATTTAGTTCATGACAAGCAACATAATAAAGCCTGCGAAAACAATATTAATGATACGCAGACAATAAAATATTTTACCACTGACGGGGAATGCACGTCTTAGCACAGTGGGCATTATTAGGAGACACCTGTGGACCAGCCTTGGATTAATAATTTACCTGAACATGTTCCGGCCGAAATCGACCCATCTCAATTCAGTTCTTTAGTACACATGTTCGAAGATGCAGTAGCAAAATATGCTGACCAACCTGCATTTATTAACATGGGTGCGACGATGACGTACCGTAAACTCGAAGAGCGAAGTCGAGCATTTGCTGCATATTTACAAAACGAACTGCACTTAAATAAAGGCGACCGTGTTGCCATTATGATGCCCAATTTGCTGCAATATCCTATTGCTCTGTTTGGTATTTTACGTGCGGGTATGGTGGTGGTTAATGTTAACCCACTGTATACGCCACGGGAATTAAAACATCAATTAGTCGATTCGGGTGCAAGAGCCATCATTGTGGTGTCTAACTTTGCTAACACTCTAGAAGAAATTGTTGATCAAACACCAATAGAGTCGGTCATTATCACTAACCTTGGTGATCAGCTCAGCGCACCCAAACGCACCTTAGTGAATTTTGTTGTTAAATACATTAAAAGATTAG
This sequence comes from Shewanella sp. S1-58-MNA-CIBAN-0166, assembly GCF_040310085.1. Taxonomy (NCBI): domain Bacteria; kingdom Pseudomonadati; phylum Pseudomonadota; class Gammaproteobacteria; order Alteromonadales; family Shewanellaceae; genus Shewanella; species Shewanella sp. S1-58-MNA-CIBAN-0166. The sequence goes on from NZ_JBEOPN010000002.1 coordinate 122,375, forward strand.
TACCAAAATATCATTTACCGCATGCATTATCATTTCGCGATGCGCTCTCTAAAGGCCGACGCCTGCAGTACATTAAAGCCGATATTAGCGGCGAGGATTTGGCCTTTTTACAGTATACCGGTGGAACTACAGGGGTATCTAAAGGTGCCATGTTAAGCCATAAAAACGTAGTAAGTAACGTTTTACAAGCTAGTGGCGCTTATTCTCCAACGCTTGATGATGGTGCTGAGTTTGTGGTGACAGCATTGCCTCTTTACCATATTTTCGCACTGACAGTTAACTGTTTATTGTTTTTACACAAAGGCAGTAAAAATCTTCTGATCACTAACCCTCGAGATATCCCAGCATTTGTGGGTGAACTTAGAAAGTACCCGTTTACGGTATTAACGGGTGTTAATACCTTATTCAATGCTTTGGTTAATAATGAAGAATTTACTCAACTTGATTTTTCTGGTTTAAAATTGTCTATTGGCGGCGGGATGGCGGTGCAGCGCGCCGTTGCTGATAAATGGCAAAACCTTACTAAGACACGCTTACTCGAAGGCTATGGTTTAACTGAAGCCTCACCATTGGTCACATGCTGCCCCTATAATCTCAGTGGGTACAATGGCTCTATTGGTTTTCCTGCGCCTTCAACCTTCATTCAGATACGTGATGATGATGGTAAGGTATTAGCCCAGGGTGAAACCGGTGAGTTGTATGCTCAAGGCCCGCAAGTGATGCAAGGCTATTGGCAGCGTCCGGAAGAAACGGCCAGTGTGATTGATAAAAACGGTTGGTTAGCCACTGGTGATATTGGTTATATGGATGAAAAAGGTTTCTTTTTCATTGTCGATCGTAAAAAAGACATGATTTTAGTGTCAGGTTTTAACGTATTTCCGAATGAAGTGGAAGAGGTTGTTGCCCTACACCCTAAAGTTATCGAAGTCGCTGCTGTTGGCGTTCCCAATGATGCCAGTGGCGAGTTAGTGAAGATTTTTGTGGTAGCAAAAGACAAATCATTAACCGAAGAAGAACTGATTAAGCACTGCCGTCATCATTTAACGGGATATAAAGTTCCTAAGCTGGTAGAATTTAGAGACGAATTACCGAAAACCAATGTGGGTAAAATTTTACGCCGACAACTTCGAGATGAAGTTAACAAAGCGTAAAATCAAAGCCGGCAACTAAGCCGGCTTTTTTATGTTTGGTTGTTATCAGCTTATCGTATTGCTCACACCTTTTTTTAGCGGAGCCTATTTTGTTAACGTTTGAATATATCAGTGATGATGCCAGCCTGTTGTCATTAGTTGAACAATACCAACAAAGCACCTTGCTGGTGCTAGATACTGAGTTTGTCCGCACTCGAACCTATTATGCTAAATTAGGCCTTATTCAAGCCTATGATGGCAAAACTTTAGCCTTAATTGATCCGGTTGCGATTACCGATTTAAGCCCATTTTGGCAGTTATTAACTGACCAAAATATTGTCAAATTAGTGCATTCATGCAGTGAAGATCTCGAGGTGTTTGCTCATTATGGTGAATGCCAACCAAGCCCCTTATTTGATAGCCAAATAGCGGCAAGCTTTGCTGGTTTAGGCCACGGATTAGGTTATGCCAAGCTCGTTGACGCATGCTTGCAAGTCGAAATAGATAAAGGTGAGTCACGTACGGATTGGATGAATCGTCCACTGTCTGATGCGCAGTTACAGTACGCGGCTAATGATGTGTTTTATTTGTATCAATTATACCCTCAGCTGCAACAGAAGCTTGCTGCGGACAATCGTCTTGAATGGTTGTTTGAAGAAGGTCAGCGTATGACTGAAGGGCGCATGTCATTGCCAGAAGGCGACAGCGTTTACCTTAAAGTCAAAAATGCATTTCAATTATCGAGTCAGCAGCTAGCCTATTTAAAAGTATTGGCGAAATGGCGTCTAGCCAAAGCGGTAAGCCGCAATCTAGCGCTGGGTTTTGTGGTAAAAGACCATGCATTAATTGCATTAGCCAAAAAACAACCGACCACACTGGCGGAATTGAATAGTTTAAATGACTTAACAGATCAAGAGAAACGTATTCACGGCAAAGATTTATTAACAGTTATGGCGACGGCAGATTTAATTAATCTACCTGAAGAAGTTGATGTTGTTGCGCTTAAGTCAGGTTATAAATCAGCTTTTAAAGAAGTTAAAACAGTCTTAACTGAATTATGTGAGCGTGAAAATGTCGCATTAGAATTTGTTGGTTCTAAGCGCCATATTCATGAATTTCTATTATGGTTGTATCACAACAAACAAACACCAACACCGATACTCTTGGTCGGTTGGCGTGGGCAGTTGGTAGGTGATTTACTAGAGCCAGTGCGCTTTAGTTAATACAGCTTTAGTTGATACCGCTTTAGTTAATACAATTTATCAACATACCGAAAAAAAGGATACTCGCATAATGCCAGTATCCTTTTTTGTGTTAAGCAGAGTAGGGTGACCTTGGCTGATTACTTTGAATCAGGTAAGGTAACGTTTAACTCTAACACCGATAAATTGTCATCGTTTTGGTCAAGTTGCACAGAGACTTGGTCGTCTGATATTTGCACATACTTACGGATCACTTCGATGATTTCTTGTTTCATCTTTGGGAAATAATCAGGTGCACCACGTTCACCACGTTGATGAGCCACAATAATTTGTAATCGTTCTTTTGCCAATGATGCGGTATTGGGCTTTTTACTGCTTCTAAAATAATCAAGTATCGACATAGTTAGCTCCCAAATATCCTTTTAAGGAATCCCTTTTTTTCTTCTGTAATAAATCGAACAGGTACATCATCACCTAATAAGCGTGCAACCGTATCGCCATAAGCTAAACCTGCATCACTTTCTTGATCAATAATGACCGGTACACCAGAGTTTGACGCCTTCAGTACCGATTGAGACTCAGGGATCACACCGAGTAATTCAATGGCTAATATTTCCTTCACATCCTCAACACTGAGCATTTCACCCGTTTTGACCCGCGCAGGAGAGTAACGAGTTAACAATAAATATTCTTTTATGGGCTCTAAAGACAATTCCGCACGACGTGAACGGCTCTGCAGCATGCCTAATATACGATCTGAGTCACGTACAGAACTCACTTCAGGGTTAGTGGTAACAATCGCGATGTCGGCAAAGTAAAGCGCCATCATGGCACCTTGTTCAATACCCGCTGGTGAATCACAAACAATATAATCGAAATCTTTGGCTAAATTCTCAAGTACCCGGCCAACGCCTTCTTTAGTGAGCGCATCTTTATCGCGTGTTTGAGACGCGGGTAAGATAAACAGTTTGTCGCAGCGTTTATCTTTAATTAACGCTTGGTTCAAATTAGCTTCACCATTAATGACGTTAACAAAATCATATACGACTCTGCGTTCACAACCCATAATCAAATCAAGATTACGTAACCCAATATCAAAATCGATAACGACAGTTTTCTTTCCTTTTAAGGCCAATCCGGTGGCAATTGCTGCACTGGATGTTGTTTTACCCACACCGCCTTTACCTGATGTGACAACAATAATTTGCGCCATTTATATTTATATCCTTGTATTTGCCGATTATTGGGGCAATGATTCAACAGTAAGAGATGCGCCTTCAAGGCGAACACAGCCTCTTTGACTTAGATCGTATTGTTGCAAATGTTCTGTCAACCAATACTGTCCAGCAATCGATACTAATTCTGCTTCTAACGAGTTAGCGATAATCACACTTTGATTATCTCCCGCAGCACCCGCCATGGCTTTCCCACGAAGAGCACCATATATATGGATGCTACCATCAGCAATGACTTCAGCGCCATTACCAACCGCACCAAAAATGATTAAATCAGCATTTTGTGCGTATATTTGTTGTCCAGAACGCACATTTTGTTTAACAATTTTAGTTGCTCGTACAGGCAACTCAGCTTTGCGGGCTTGTTTACCCGATTTAACCACTGCAATTGCCATGCTTTTTGCTTGTTCAATTTGTTCTGGGCTGGCATCGGTAATGCCTACAATAATAAGATTTCGGTCAATTAATAATTGTTTTAGTGCATTAAAATCAATGTGAGTATGCTGAATGGCTGATAAATTTAATACCAAGGGGGCGCCCAAAAAAAACTGGGGAGCTTGAGCCAATTTGTTGTCTAATTCAGCCGCAATGATATCGAGATCGTTATGATTGATATGCAGTACTGATAAGGTAAAAGACGTGGCCTTTAATTCGAGATTTTGTTTAGCCATCCCGGCGTGATTCTCCAATACTTCAGCGATAAACTGATTTACAATTATTTTCTTGTGCCACCATGTTATAGTGTGCTTAGTTGACTATCAAGTTTGAACCTTTGGAAATTTACACTAAAATGATATGTGCAGTATATAAAAGCGGTCGAAGAGCAGATACTTACCTTTTTGTCAAAAAACGTGATGTATTTGATGACGTTCCTGAACCGTTAATGGAAATGTTTGGTTCAAAGACATTAGTGATGATTGTACCTTTATCTAAACGAGATCATTTAGGTATCGCTGATATTGATAAAGTTAAGTCAGCATTAGTAGAAAAAGGCTATTACTTGCAAATACCACCACCGCAAATTAATTTACTCGAACAACATAAACAAGAATTAGCTTTTAAGAAATAAGCTCATTCTTAAAGGAGTAATCAAGACGAATATGATTCAAAAAATCATTTTATGTGCATTTTGTTACTTCATTTGTTCTAATATTGCCATGGCAGAAGACCGCCGTGGCGAATTTTCCGACTATTTGTTGGAACTACAACAAAGGGCAATAGCCACTGGCGTTAATCAACTGACAGCAGAACGCTATATTGCTAATATTAAAATCTTCAAAAAAGCCAGCCTCAATACCCATTCAGATGAATCACAAACATTAGAACACTTTATTCCCCAAGCTGTACCTGAAATTACCGTGAGTACAGCCAGAGCAATGTTTCAGCAACATGAATCACAAATAGAAAATATTAGCCGAACTTATCAAGTTCAGTCCCGATTCCTGATGGCATTATGGGGGATGAACTCTCGTTTTGGAGAGCGAACAGGACGTTTTTCTGGGTTATCTGTTTTAGCCTCACTGGCTTATAAAGGCGATAAAGAAGCTTTTTACATTAATGAATTTATTGCAGCGCTCAAGCTAATCGAACAAAAAAATATTACCGAAGATTTATTGCAGAGTTCTTCATCAGGGGCGATGGGACAGATGCAAATGATGCCTAGCCAGATACTCCAATACGGTATAGATGCCGATAAAGATGGCATCATTGATGTTTGGAGCAGTATGGATGATGCCTTTGCATCTACGGCTAATATGCTACATCAACAAGATTGGCAATATGATTCTACGTGGGGAAGACAGGTAAAAACGACAATGATGTTAGATCCAAACTTACTTGGTTTACAATCACATCACACATTTCCAGATTGGCAAGCCTATGGTGTCAGGCGTTTTGATGGTGCAGATTTACCCCAACGTAATGACATGGAAGTATCATTAATTGCGCCGGATGGACCCAAAGGCCGCTTTTATTTAACTTATAATAATTTTCGATTATTACATCAATTTAATAATTCTTTGTACGATACGCTGGCAATAACCTACCTTTCTGAGAAAATTAAACAGTAAATTGTACCGTTTTAGGTGTAAAATGCGTGAAAATTTAGATAATAAGCCACTTTAGACATAAAATGATGACTCAGTTTTGGATAACCACACCTTTAGAAAACATGACCCCCGAACAATGGGAGTCTCTTTGTGACGGCTGCGGTAAGTGCTGTCTAAATAAAATCATCGATGATGAAACGGATGAACTTTATTATACCAATGCCGCCTGCCATCTATTGGACAACGATACTTGTGGTTGCCGTAGATATCCTGATCGTTTTACTTATGTGCCTGAATGTACTGCCATTACGCCTGAGAATATTGCTGAGCTGACTTGGTTACCCGATAGCTGTGCTTACCGACGTTTGCATGTTGGTAAAGGCTTACCTAGCTGGCATCCGTTATTGACTGGAAATAAACAGGCTATGCATGCAGCGGGTATTTCGGTACAAGGTAAAACCGTAAACGAAATGAAAGTGAAGTATTTGGAAGACTGTATTGTACTGTGGCCGATGCTAGACGTTGAATAATCAATTCTTTAAATATAAAAAAGACCTCAATGAGGTCTTTTTTATATTTGATTTCGAACTTTTTGCTGATTTATTTTGCAGATTTAAGTGCAGGTAACAACATCAACAACCAAATAACACCATAAACAGCAAAACCAAGCATCATCCATTGTGCCATGCTGACAGACAGCCACGACCATGGTGAGTCACTACACATGCCTGTTGGCGAGAATACTGAAGGTAACCAGGTGTCTAATGGCATAAAACTGGGGAATTCGGGGTAAAAAGAACAAGTCGCAAACGGTGAAGGATTAACTTGCATCTGGTTTAGATCATAAGCTAATTTGAAGCCCCAAACCGCCGATACAGACCATCCAGCCATACCCACTAATCGTAACAACCACACTTTAGGTTGTAGTATCCCTATCAGCGCTGCCAGAATAATACCGAGTACAGCAACCCGAATATAAATGCACATGACACACGGCGCTAGATCCATTCCATATTGAAAGAAAAGGGCTGCCAATTCCAATCCAATGGCGGACAATAATAATAAACCCCAAGACAAACGGTTATGGCAAAACTGCTGTAGTTGCGACAATTTCAGTTCCTAATAAATGTGTTAACAGATAAAAAAACACCCTCAAATGAGGGTGTTTACACAAACAATAGAGACTTTAAGATAATTTATCTACTAAGTCCAATAAGCTGATTTAATTAATGCCCCATTGCCGCGCCACTGATGTCTTTGGCTGAGTGGTGGATAATTAATTGAGTTTCATAAAGTAAATCAGTCATGTCGACTAAGAAACCTGACTCAATGGCCATCACGCCCACAATTGATAATACAATCGTATAAGGCAACGCCATCCATACCATACGGCCGTACGATAAACGAATAAGCGGTGCTATGGCCGAGGTTAACAAGAACAAGAACGCTGCTTGTCCATTCGGCGTAGCCACAGAAGGTAGGTTAGTACCGGTATTAATTGCCACAGCAAGTAAGTCAAATTGATCTCGAGTGATTTGGCCACTCATCAATGCTGCTTTCACTTCATTAATGTAAACAGTTCCCACAAACACGTTATCACTGACCATAGATAACAAGCCGTTAGCGATGTAAAAAATCACTAACTGCATATTGCCTTCATAACCTAATGCCCATTGGATCACTGGAGCAAACAGTTCCTGGTCAATAATCACACCAACGATGGCAAAAAATACCGCCAATAGCGCAGTGAAAGGTAAAGCTTCTTCAAATGCTTTACCCAAAGAATGTTCGTCGGTTATACCATTAAACGCAGTGGCTAAGATGATGACTGATAAACCAATGAGGCCAACAGAAGCTAGGTGAAGTGCTAAACCAGCAATTAACCAAATACCAATAAGGGCTTGGATAACCAATTTCATTTTATCTTGATTGGTTCTGTGCGAGTCTTCATGAGTGGCGTAATCAGTTAAAATCTTATGTACTGCATCAGGTAATTGTGCACCATAACCAAAGACTTTGAATTTTTCGACAAGAAAACAAGTGAATATACCTGCAACCAATACTGGCATTGTCACTGGCGACATCCGTAAGAAAAACTCACCAAACTGCCAATGGGCTTGGGCCGCAATGATTAAGTTTTGTGGTTCGCCAACCATGGTGCAAACACCACCAAGAGCGGTACCAATGCCTGAATGCATTAATAAATTACGTAAGAATGCTCGGAACGATTCTAATTCTTCATTGTTTAACTGTTCAGTTGTTTCAGATGTATGGTCGTGACCATCATTAAAACTCTTTCCTGAAGCCACTTTGTGGTAGATAGAGTAAAAACCAACGGCAACAGCAATAATAACCGCGATGACCGTTAACGCATCTAAGAACGCAGATAAAAATGCCGACGCAGTACAAAACATCAATGAAACGATGATTTTTGAACGTACTTTGGTAATCATCTTGGTAAATACAAACAGTAACAACTGCTTCATAAAGTAAATACCAGCGACCATGAAGACTAAAAGTAACAATACTTCTAAGTTTGCTTCAATTTCATGTAGAACTTGCGAGGGAGATGTCATGCCAATAAATACGGCTTGAATTGCGAGCAAACCGCCGGGCTGAAGTGGATAACATTTAAGTGCCATTGCTAGAGTGAAAATAAATTCAACGACTAGCACCCATCCAGCGATAAATGGACTGACATAAAAAAACAGCAGGGGATTTATTACTAAAAATGCCAAAATTGCGTATTTGTACCATTTAGGTGAATTGCCTAAAAAGTTTACAAATAGCGCCTGACTTTTGGTTACAGGCATATCAGCCTCTCCGATATTGTTATTGTGGCAGTATTGTTACCATTTTTTGATAGCTTACAATACATCATTATTTTCAAATAGATTTGGGAGAATAGAGGCAACTCAGATTAGAAAACTTGATAAGCATCAATTTTTCGTTAATTGAGTTTAAAATTCAATTCGATTGAACTGAGTATTTTGGCCAATTACTCTCTGTTGAATAAAGATATCTTGTTATAGCAAACAATGTGTTAGCAAAATAGTTTACTCACTAACTACGTATGGCTCTTATTTTCATCGCTAGTGTAGCTTAAAAAAAATCGAATTGTAACGCTGTTATTGTCGTTAGAATTAACACGTAGCGTTAACAAACTAGCTACATCATTATATACTAAACTTAAAGAGTTCTATCAGATAAATTGATGATATGTCGATGATTATAGTGGTTTAATGTGATGAATATTCAATTATTGTTTTTTGCTCAGTTTAGTTGTTTGAAAATCAATCGTAATGAGCGTAGTGATTAAACAATGGTTTTTATTTTCTACCGCTCTGGTATGATCAGTCACAATAGTTTCGCCATTGTTTAGCAATAGGATATGAAGGCTGATGATCATCAATGCCAAAGGGCCAGCGAGTTTTGCCGAGAAATATATTGTTCGTTCCATTTGGGAAAACAAATTTCCACCGGGATCAATTTTACCTGCTGAACGTGAGCTCTCTGAACTTATCGGTGTTACTCGAACAACGTTAAGAGAAGTATTACAACGTCTTGCTCGAGATGGTTGGTTGAAAATTCAACATGGTAAACCTACCCAGGTGAATAATTTTTGGGAAACGTCTGGGTTAAATATTTTAGAAACCATTGCTGATTTAAATCCGGATGGTTTTCCGCTACTTGTCGACCAATTAATGGCTGCTCGTGGTAACGTAAGCAACATTTACTTTCGGGCCTCCATTCGCCACAATCCTGAAAAAGTAGTTGATGTATTAGCGGGTATTCATAGCTTAGAAAATGATGCAGAAGCGTATGCTACATTTGATTATCAATTGCATCATACATTAGCTTTTGCATCAGGTAATCCATTGTATGTATTGATTTTAAATGGTTTCAAAGGTCTTTATAATCGTGTTGGTCGATATTATTTTTCGAGCCAAGAAGCTCGTGAATTAACCATGCGTTTTTATGTCAAACTTGAAAAGTTAGCTAAAGATAAAAATTACTCTGACGTACCAGCATTAATGCGTATCAATGGTATCGAAAGTGGCAAAATGTGGCAAAAATTACGTGATGATTTACCTGCTGAAATGGGTCATGATAAATCCTAGTGAATTAGTGAATTAGTGAATTAGTGAATTAGTGAGTAAAACCTCTCATTTACACTTAAAAAAGAGCCAATCAAATCGATTGGCTCTTTTTTATAGCATAAATCATCTCGTTCAAACCACAGACTGTAAACTAGATAGACTTTATGCTGCCGTTTCTGGACACATTGATAAGGTACTAACAATGCCTAAGTCATCAAGTTGCTCCAAGGTGACATTAAATCCCCATAATCGATGTAAATGCTTTAATACCTCTTGATGGTTGTCTGCCAGCGGGATGCCGTCAAATGGTATGTAGCGTAAGATAATTGACCTGTCACCGTTCACTTGCACTTGTTGTACTTGTATATTGGGCTCAATATTCGACAGATTATATTGTTGTGATAGGGTGTTGCGAATATCTTGGTAACCTTGATCATCATGAATGGCCGATATTGATAGTTGACTGCGTTTTTCATTATCTAAAATACCAAATAGCTTAAAGTCACGAATCACTTTAGGTGATAGATATTGGCTAATAAAACTCTCATCTTTAAAGTGTTTCATGGCAAAGTGAACCGTTGTCAGCCAATCGCTGCCTGCAATGTCTGGAAACCATTTTCGATCTTCTTCAGTGGGGGTTTCGCAGATGCGTCTGATATCGATAAACATTGCAAAACCTAAAGCATAGGGGTTTATGCCACTATAATGTGGACTATTATAGGCAGGTTGAGCGACCACTGCGGTGTGATTTTGCAAGAATTCCAACATGAAACGGTCGGTAACTTTATCGGTATCATATAAGCGATTAAGTATGGTGTAATGCCAAAAAGTTGCCCAGCCTTCGTTCATCACTTGGGTTTGCTTTTGTGGGTAAAAATATTGCGCCATCTTACGTACTATGCGCACCAATTCACGTTGCCAAGGTGCTAATAATGGTGCGTTTTTTTCAATAAAATATAAAATGTTTTCTTGAGGTTCACTGGGGAAAATAGCCGTCGTTTCAGGGGTGTCTGTTTGTGGCGATGTAGGCAGCGTTCGCCATAAGTCATTCACTTGGCTTTGCAGATAATCTTCACGCTCTTGTTGTCTTGCTTGTTCTTCTTTAAGTGATACTTCAGCTGGACGTTTGTAGCGGTCTACACCGTAATTCATTAATGCATGGCAAGAGTCTAAGGTCAGTTCAACTTGCTCTACACCATAACGTAATTCACATTCACGAATATAATTCTTAGCAAAAACTAAATAATCAATAATCGAACTCGCATCGGTCCAGGTGTTAAATAAATAGTTATTTTTAAAAAAACTATTGTGGCCATAACAGGCGTGAGCCATAACCAATGCTTGCATCGTGATGGTATTTTCTTCCATTAAATAGGCGATGCAGGGGTCGGAATTTATCACAATTTCATAAGCTAACCCCATTTGGCCGCGCTTGTAGCCTTGTTCTGTTTGGATAAACCGTTTACCAAATGACCAATGAGTGTAACCAATCGGCATTCCTATCCCTGCATAAGCATCCATCATTTGTTCCGCGGTAATAATTTCAATTTGATTCGGATAAGTATCAAGTTTAAAGAAAGCCGCGGCCTGTTCAATTTCATATTGATATTGTTGCAGTAAATCAAATGTCCACTCGGGACCATCATCTAACGGGTTACGTTTATGTTGAACCATGATAGCCTCCTATATAGCTTGTTTTTTAAAGAGTTCACGGAAAACGGGATAGATATCTTCAACTTGGTGAATATGCTGTACCGCAATATTGTCAAACTGCTGTTGTAACTGTTCATATTGATGCCACAGGGTTTGATGAGCCCGATGACTGATTTCGATGTAACTGAAATAGCGTACTTTGGGCAGAATATGTTTTGCTAATATCTCATGGCAAGTGGGGGAGTCGTCGGACCAATTATCGCCATCAGAAGCTTGAGCTGCATAGATATTCCATTCATTTTCAGGGTAACGAGCTTGTTGTATTTCATGCATCAGTTTTAATGCGCTTGATACTATGGTTCCGCCGGTTTCTTGTGAGTAAAAAAATTCGTGTTCATCGACTTCTTTTGCCTGTGTATGGTGGCGAATATATACCACCTCGAGGTTCTGATAACTGCGGGTCAGAAATAGATACAATAGAATATAAAAACGTTTAGCCATATCTTTGGTAGCTTGATCCATCGAACCTGACACATCCATTAAACAAAACATCACCGCTTGACTAGAAGGGACTTCGCGTTTCGCATAGTTGTTATAGCGTAAATCAAAGGTATCGATAAATGGTACTTTAGCGATTTGCTGCTTGAGCACTGTTATTTGCTCTTTGATGGCTATAATCCGCTCGGCTTGAGCGCCAGGAGTATCTTCTAATACCGCAAGTTCGGCTTCCAATGCCTGTAGTGCTTTCTTTTTCCCGCCGCTCATGGCGATGCGTCTAGCGAGTGATGAACGCAGTGATCTGACAATATTGATATTGGCGGGTACGCCATCATTGGTGAAGCCTGCGCGATAGGTTTGATATTCAACCAATTTATTAAGGCGATTATTCTGTAAGTTTGGCAGTTCGAGATCTTCAAACAACAATGCTAAATATTCATCTTTTGAAATAGTAAATACAAAATCGTCGTCACCTTCGCCACTATTTGAGGCATCGCCTTGACCTGCACCGCCTTGTCCACCTTTAGGCCGTTGAATTTGGTCGCCACGATTAAATTGATCATTGCCAGGATGAACTCTGTCCCTTATTCCACCTTGTCCTTGCCTAAAAACGGGCTCACTGAGATCCCGCTTGGGAATACTAATCTGTTCACCTTTATCAATATCCGTAACACTTCGGCGTGTTACCGCATCACCGACAGCTTTTTTGATTTGTTTTTTATAGCGTTCAATAAAACGCTGCCGATTAACAGTGCTTTTTCCTTTTGCGTTGAGTCGTCTATCAATAAAATTTGCCATACGTCGCTCCCAAGTCTGATTTTTGGTAGCGCCCTAGTCAGCGGCGCTACCAATTATTGGGTGTCTACGATGATTTACGCACTCGTAAATACCATTCTGACAATAGTCTGACTTGTTTTTTGGTGTAACCTTTTTCCATCATGCGATTAACAAAATCATCATGCTTACGCTGATCGTCATTCGATGTTTTGCCGTTAAACGAAATAACGGGCAGCAAATCTTCAGTGTTGGAAAACATTTTTTTCTCAATCACGATGCGTAATTTCTCATAGCTAGTCCACAGAGGATTATTGCCTTCATTATTGGCTCGAGCACGTAAGACGAAGTTAACAATTTCATTGCGGAAATCTTTTGGATTACTGATCCCCGCTGGTTTTTCAATTTTCTCCAATTCAGCATTTAAGGCACCACGATCAAAAAGTTGTCCTGTTTCTGGGTCACGATATTCTTGATCTTGGATCCAAAAATCAGCATAGGTAACATAACGATCGAAAATATTTTGTCCGTATTCAGAATACGACTCAAGGTAAGCGGTTTGGATCTCTTTACCGATAAACTCAACATACTTAGGGATTAAATAACCTTTAAGAAACTCTAAATATTTCTCACTTATATCGTTAGGAAATTGTTCTTGTTCAATTTGCTTTTCCAGTACATAAAATAAGTGGACTGGGTTTGCGGCGATTTCTGCACTGTCAAAATTGAATACTCGTGACAAAATCTTAAATGCAAATCGGGTCGATAGCCCTTGCATGCCTTCATCTACGCCAGCATAGTCACGATATTCTTGGTAGGATTTCGCTTTGGGATCGGTGTCTTTTAAGCTTTCACCGTTATAGACGCGCATTTTAGAATAAATAGACGAGTTTTCGGGCACTTTTAAACGCGATAACACGCTAAATTGTGCCAGGGTTTCTAAGGTCCCAGGAGCACAAGATGCAGTGGATAATTCAGAATTAGCCAATAATTTTTGATAAATTTCCATTTCTTCAGATACCCGCAAACAATAGGGCACTTTGACAATATAGACGCGATCTAAAAACGCTTCGTTATTTTTATTATTCCTAAACGCGGACCATTCTGACTCATTAGAATGGGCCAAAATAATACCGTTATACGGCAAGGCCGATAAGCCTTCAGTACCGTTGTAATTGCCTTCCTGAGTCGCAGTCAATAATGGATGAAGTACCTTAATGGGGGCTTTAAACATTTCAACAAACTCCATCAACCCTTGGTTTGCACGACATAACGCACCTGAGTAAGCATAAGCGTCGGCATCATCTTGTGAAAAATGTTCTAACTGACGAATATCAACTTTACCCACCAAAGCAGAAATATCTTGGTTATTTTCATCTCCGGGTTCTGTTTTAGCAATACCGATTTGATCGAGCACCGATGGATACACTTTTACGACTCTAAATTTTGAGATATCACCACCATATTGGTGTAAACGTTTTACTGTCCATGGTGACATAATCGTTTTGATATAACGACTTGGTATGTTGTATTCGTTTTTGAGTAGTTCACTGTCTTCTTCAGGATCAAACAGACAAAATGGGTGGTCGTTGACAGGACTACGAACGCCATCGGCAGTTAATATGTAAATCGGCACTTGTTGCATTAATGCTTTGAGTTTTTCGGCCAGCGATGATTTACCGCCACCGACAGGGCCTAAGAGATATAATATTTGCTTTGACTCTTCTAAGCCTTGAGCAGAATGTTTCAAGTAGGCCACGATTTGTTCAATCGCATCTTCCATGCCATAGAAATCTTTAAATGCGGGATACTGTGCAATAACACGATTAGAAAAAATTCGACTTAAAATTGGATTTTTTGCTGTGTCAATAATCTGCGGTTCACCAATGGCCATGAGTAACCGTTCGGCAGCAGACACATAGGCACTTCTGTCTTGTTTACAGATATCGAGAAATTGCTCTAAGGTATATTCTTCGTCACGTTTTTTTTCATAGCGTTGTTGATAGTGCTCAAAAATGCCCATAGTAACCCCCTCAAAACGTACAGTTGTATGACGTGAAAAGCCTGAGTGATGAATGCGATGGTCAAGAATGTAATGTTAAATCTGTTAGCGCAATATTAGGCTTTACGACTAAAGTGTAGGACAGGGTAAATAACTTGGCGAAGTTTTAATGAAAAATAAATCAAATAAAAACAATAACAAACAGTAGCATTTGCAATAGTTGCAAACATAGTCTGATGATAGGCAGCGTACTTTAGGCGGATAAAATGACAAAAAAAGGAGCCATAAGGCTCCTTTAGTTTTTGCAGTTAATCGAAATTAAGCAGCAAAATTCTTATTAACAAATTCCCAGTTAACAAGCTGCCAGAAGTGAGCTAAATATTCTGGACGTGCGTTACGGTAATCAACGTAGTAAGCATGTTCCCATACATCTACAGTTAATAGAATCGTAACAGACTCATCTGTTAACGGTGTAGCAGCATTGCTAGTGTTAACAATCGCTAATGAACCATCAGCTTTTTTCACTAACCATGTCCAAGCGCTACCAAAGTTATTTACTGCAGAATCAGTAAATTTAGCTTTGAATTCTTCAAAAGAACCAAAAGAAGCATTGATAGCAGCAGCGATATCGCCAGTTGCTTCGCCGCCAGCATTAGGTGCTAAGCAGTTCCAGTAAAAAGTGTGGTTCCAAACTTGAGCCGCGTTGTTGAACATACCGCCAGTTGAAGTTTTAACAACTTCTTCTAGTGTTTTGCCCGCAAACTCAGTTCCTTCAACTAAACCGTTTAGTTTAACCACATATGTGTTGTGATGCTTACCATAATGGAACTCAATGGTTTCTTGAGAAATGTGTGGTTCAAGTGCGTTCTTTGCATAAGGTAATGCTGGTAATTCGAAGGCCATTAGTATCTCTCCATGGATTCAGGTTATCGTTTTGTTTACCCATCAGGTAACATTGCTCTATTGCTATTGTACTGATTATTTTTGTGATGTGAATCATTGTTTAGGGAATTATGTGGATTGCAGTAATCGATTTTATGGATTTTAGATAAACCCTACAAACTGTGGCATTTTGTTCTTAGTCTAGGTGTCGTACAATAGACATTATGTATTCAGTCGTCGTACTTAGGAAATCAAATGGAAACTGTAGAAAAGATTAAACAGCAAATTACCGAAAACCCAATTATTGTGTACATGAAAGGTTCACCTAAATTACCAAGCTGTGGATTTTCATCTCAAGTTGCTCAAGTGATGATCAACTGTGGTGAACAATTTGCGTTCGTAGATATTTTACAGCATCCAGATATTCGTGCTGAATTACCAAAATTTGCTAACTGGCCAACATTCCCACAATTATGGGTAGAAGGCGAGTTAATTGGTGGCTGTGACATTATCACTGAAATGTTCCAAAAAGGTGAACTTCAACCAATTATTAAAGCAACTGCTGATAAATTCCGTACAGAAGACGCAGCAGAGTAATTGCAGATGATTGAGTGTTTACGCACTCAAAAAAAGCCCCAAAGCGAAAGGCTGTTGGGGCTTTTTATTATTTTTTAAAACTTGTACTTACAAAGCAGTGCTTCTGCATGCGGTTACAGAAAGTTACTTTTCAACCTGTGGCTTTTTCACGGCAGGTAAAATCAAGTTCATCAAAATAGCAACAATACCGCACAAACTTATCCCCGTTAAGCTAAACGAGCCAATACCAAACGCCATTCCGCCAATACCAAACACCAACGTTACCCCGACAATACTCAGATTACGAGGTTCAGATAAATCGACTTGATGACGAATTAAGGTATTTAATCCAACTGCTGCAATCGAGCCAAATAATAAGCACATAATACCGCCCATTACCGGTACTGGTATGGTTTGCATCATGGCACCCAATTTACCGACAAAAGCTAGGGTTATCGCAGTGATGGCTGTCCAGGTCATGATCCGTGGATCAAAACTTTTGGTCAGTGTAACCGCACCGGTTACTTCACTGTAAGTGGTATTAGGCGGACCGCCCAATGCCGACGCTGCTATCGTAGCAATACCATCGCCAGTAAGGGTACGATGTAAACCAGGCTTTTTAAAATAGTCTTTACCCGTCACGTTAGAAATGGCTAAAATATCGCCGATATGTTCAACCGCTGGTGCAATGGCAACTGGGATCATAAATAGAATCGCATGCCAGTTAAATTCTGGGGCGACAAAGTTTGGCATAGCTAACCAAGCCGCTTGAGTAACTGGGGTGAAATCGACAACACCAAAGGCTAAGCTCACACCATAGCCAACCAATATACCCGCCAGAATAGGCATTAGTCGGACCAATCCTTTAGCAAAAATCGCTACGATTATGGTGGTCATTAATGCCGAAAGTGAAATCGTTAGCGCGACATTTTGCTCTACGATGATCAAGCTTCCATCACCACTTTTACCTAATGCCATATTGACGGCTACAGGCGCTAAGCCTAAGCCAATGATCATAATGACTGGGCCGACAACAACCGGAGGTAATAAAGTATGTATAAATCCAGTGCCACGAAGTTTTACTGTTAATCCAAGTAGCATATACACCACGCCAGCAGCCATTAAACCGCCCATGGTGGCAGGAATACCCCATGTTTGTACGCCATATAAAATGGGCGCAATAAAGGCAAAGGAAGAAGCGAGGAATACAGGTACTTGACGTTTAGTGACTAATTGAAACAGTAGGGTACCGAAACCGGCTGTAAATAATGCGACACTGGTGTCTAAACCCGTTAATAACGGCATTAGCACGAGTGCCCCAAAAGCGACAAATAGCATTTGTGCGCCTTGAAGCGGAATTAACACGCGTTTCATATTGTTCTCCATCATTATTTAGAAAGTTAGCGTGTGATTAAACGGCGCGAATTGTCACATAAAAGCGATAATATGCATAACAACTTTGAGGACGCTGTAGCGATTATTGTTATTTGATATGGCTACAATACTGGGTCAATTTGGCGGCAGTAAAAAAGAGTTTTCGTTATCCATTACTCGATAGAATTTTATTATGATATAATTTGTTCACTTATATTTGCTGCGTTTATGTTATCAGATGCTGAAAAAACTAATTAATCTCATTACGTTACCACTAATTGCGTTAACCTCGATTACGCTTGTGCATGCTGCTGAAGTGAGCAAGCTTGATGAAGCCGATATTACGGTAGCTTCACGCGCAAACGATGTGAAAAATAACGCCCTTAAAGAGGCATTAGCTGCCGTTTTCTTAAAAAACTCTGGTCTGCCGAGTGTAGTATTAAACCCATTGGTAAAAGACCAAATTAATAACCCAGAAGTCATTTTGACTCAATACGGTTATTATGAGAAAAATGGTGAACTCATGCTCAAAGCCAGCTTTGACCATCAACGGGTTATTTCAACGTTACGTCAAGCCGGTTTACCTGTTTGGGGCAGTCAACGACCATTAACCTTGTTATGGATGTCGGTTGATGAAAATAATGAACCGTCTATTTTAGCTGATGCTTCTTCAGCCGATATTCGATCAGAGTTGGCTCAAGAGTCTAATAATAAAGGCATTCCGTTATTGCTGCCTATTATGGATTTGGATGATGTGATGCAAGTGAGTATCACTGATGTACGTGGAATGTTTACTGATGTGTTAGCTAATGCATCTACCCGTTATCAAGCTGATTACTTCGCTATTGCCAATTTGGATACTCAAAGCAGTAACGTTCATTTCACCATCAAATTATTTGATAAAAATAGAACTAATGGTGTACTACAGCCGTTAATTTCACAACAGGGTGAAGCGACGGATTATCAACAAGCCACGAAGCGAATGATGAACATTCTGGCCGATTATTATATTAGCCAGTTTGCCATAGCCTCGACAGGCAGTGATGTAGCTACCCAAGTCAGCTTTACTGGGTTAAACAACATGACTCAAGTGGTAAATATTGAAACCTATCTTCGTCAGCTTAGTGCGGTGAAATCCCTGAAACTTAGTCAGTTTAAGGGTGAAGCAGCCACTTATACGATAGAATTGTTTAGCAGTGTAGATGATTTGCAACGATTGCTTAATATTGATAGTCGGTTATCAAAATTAGATACCGTTGGCAGTGTGGAGTCATTTTATGAGTCTAAGGCCGACAATTCTACGCCTAAATTACTTTATCAATGGTTGGGCCAATAAGTATTATCAAAAGGTGCGCTGTACACTTTAATTGTACAGCGTGAAATGCTATACCGAGGTGATCTTTATGTGCAGGATTCTTGCTGATACTCGCATAATTGACGGATTTAGGTATAATAACGTTAGTTAGTTTATGATTTTGAGACCTATCTGAGTGACACAAAACTCACCAAGACAATTATCTTTACCCGTTTATCTACCTGACGATGAAACCTTTCAGAGTTATTATCCTGCTTCGGGTAATGATGAGTTGATCCAGAAACTTCAAGCTAGCGCTGAAGGCAATCTAGCGTCTTCTTTGTATGTATATGGCCCAGAAAAATCAGGCCGCACGCATTTAATGCATGCAGCTTGTGCCCTTGCCAATGACCTAGAACGCCGCACTCTCTATATCCCATTAGGCATTCATGCCAGTATTTCACCGGCATTATTTGAGGGCCTAGAATCTCTGGAATTGATTTGTATTGATGATATAGAAGCCATAGCGGGTCATCCTGTATGGGAAGAAGCTATTTTTCATCTATATAATCGTATAGCTGAGCAACAAGATTGCCGTTTAATAGTTAGCGGAAAGGCATCACCTTCTGAAACGGGGTTTTTATTGCCAGATTTGGTTTCTCGTATGCAATGGGGATTAATCTATCAATTACAACCAATGGCAGACGATGAAAAGCTCGTGGCCTTGCAGCGCCGAGCGGCAATGCGTGGTTTGCAGTTGTCTGATGAAGTAGGGCGCTTTTTACTGACGCGAATGGCGCGTGATTTACGCACCTTGTTTGATGTACTCGATAAACTCGATAAAGCTTCTATGGTACATCAGCGTAAACTGACTATTCCGTTTATAAAAGAGATGTTGAGACTTTAATACCTTAGGTTTTAATTCTTTAGGCAAAAATTATCGTCATCAGTCTACGCAATTACACAATAAAAAACGCCAAATGAATTCATTTGGCGTTTTTTATTGTGTGAGTCAATGGTTTATTGCTTCACGTGATCACTGCCACTAAATTGCAATGGTCTAGTCTCAGCAGTGTTTTTTTCAGTTTGTGATGAGATTTTCTGTGGTGATTTTGATGGATCAGTTGTTAGCACCAAGTTTTGTGCCCAGGTTTGGCCTTTAACTAACGCTACTGGTGCAGGTAAACCGTCCATCACTTGGCTAACATCAACTTCAGGCAGTATTTGGCTCAAGACGTAGCTAGCGCGATCGTATAACTCAGGTTGACCGACTCGGCCGCGTTGGCCCCATTCAACCACAATCGTCGAGCTCGTCTCAATTTCTGGTTTGTCAGTAATGGCGATATCACGCAAAATACCATATCGATGGCTCATCATCACTTCTTCAAACAACATGGCAACATCTTCTCGTGTTGATGAATAAGCATAATCATCGTTGGCGAGGTCACTTGAGAAAAATAGCGCTACATCACTTGGAGTATAGGCTTTTTGGGTGTTATTTGCATTTTCACCAGAGTATTGAACGCTAGCAAGAGCGTACATTTCAGTACTGGTTAATGGATAGCGGATGTTAAGTTGGTCTGATGTCATCTCTTTACCATCAAAACGACGATTAAATTCGTCTTTTAAAGTAGGGCCTTGAATATTGGCATGCATGTTTTGTGGATAAAAATCATTTGCATGAGCCAGTTCATGATACAAGAGCCTGGCTAGGTTAGAAGACATATTCTCCATGGTACGGTTAGTACGGTTGCCTATTTCTATATATTGACCAGCATAATCGTTGTTTTTGACATAACGATATGGCGAGAGGTAATTTAGATCTTCACCAAAGTTGCTGCGATAATCAGGGGTTTCATTAATCGTATCTCGCTGAGCAGAAGTCTGCCATAGAAATTCAGGGTCTAGATATACTGCACCTAGGTAGCCAGAATAATAGGCTGGTCTGATATCGTAACTGATGACGACAGCCGTCACTGATTGCAACAATTCTACAAAGTCATTATGTGTTTGTGCGCGTAAATAGGCTTCAAAGTTTGCCCCCATCCAGTCGTGCGACACAAGTACTCTGTCCATAATAGTATCAATCGGATCTGGCTTAGTATCTTGGCTAATAAAGGGCAGCTCGTTAAGAATATTACATTGATTGACTAGTTGGTTCGAGTAAACACAATAGGCCAGATTATTAGCATATGGTGAGTTAGGCTTGTAAGGGTGCATTCGTGCAATGGGGTAGCTGAAGTAGGCGTCTGATGGGGCGTTTTTTTCTTTGGTTACGAGTAAATTGACGTCATCACTAATGGTTTGGCCATCAAATGTGGCAGTGGCTTTAAGACTGAATAATTGATCGGTATCGACGTTTGGCGCAACAAAAAGTGGCCTATTTATGTCACTCAAATCCACGTTGGTAAAGGCTTTATTATTAGTACTCGGATACATGCACCAACTAATATTTTCAGGTACTTGGCCGTTTATATTCTGTATACGTAAACTCGCATCAGTTCTATTCACCATTTGATGATCGCTATTAATGCGTAAAATATTGTCATTAGAATCGGCAGTAATTGATATCGTTTCTTCAATGTTGATATTACCGCCAGAGACAGTCACCTTAAAAGCGTAATCTTGGTTACTTGTGGGTGTGAATGCTAACACTTGGCTATTAACTGCAGCTAGTTCAAGACTGGGTCCTGATATCTGCTGCCACAAAAATGATTTGCCAATAGTGTCTTGTTCATTAAGGTTGGCAATAATGCTGCCAGGCTTGTCTTTGGCATAATGCTGTTCAAGGGTAAAAGTCAATTGAGAGTTTGTGTCGGTAATTGAATAAGTTAAACTTTCACTGCAGATTTCGAAAGTGGATGAGGTAGGCACACCTTGATCGTTATTGTCTGAATCTCCTCCGCAGGCGCTAACTAATATGGCACTGGCTAAAAGGCTATAGATCCCTAAATTTTGCGATAACTTCATTAAGCGATTCCATGTCTATTTTATTATTATTTAACAATACATTTTTATAACATCTTGTTTGCAAAATAATGTAGCACGCTGTTTTGTATAAATGCAACTAACAAAAAAGCGCCCGAA
Organism: Shewanella sp. S1-58-MNA-CIBAN-0166; assembly: GCF_040310085.1. NCBI lineage: Bacteria > Pseudomonadati > Pseudomonadota > Gammaproteobacteria > Alteromonadales > Shewanellaceae > Shewanella > Shewanella sp. S1-58-MNA-CIBAN-0166. The sequence goes on from NZ_JBEOPN010000002.1 coordinate 144,230, forward strand.
GGCGCTTAGTGAGGCAACAAAAATGAAGTTTGTTTATTGTTGTTCAGACTTTTTCTTCAACCCTAATCCCAGTTCTCGGCCGCGTTTACGAGCATAGAATGGAAAACTCACCAACAAGACACAAATCAATACCGATTCAATCAGTGCAAATACCAGCGCATCAGTGGTGACATAAGCAAGGGTTAAGCCATGTAATAAGTATACACACAGAATAAAACTGGCCCATGCATATGTATATGGGTTACCGGTTAAGATGCCTTTAAGCGGAAACAGTAAAGGTACAATCCATATTAAGCTGAATCCTAGCGAGTAGGTGCCTTTCATGCCTTGTTGAATAAACCAGCCGCTGAGCAGCAGGAGTAATGCAAGGTAACCAATTCTACTTAGTTGAAACAAGGTTTGTGAAGTCATTATTTTACTCGTTAAAGAATAGACAAAACATTTTCTGGTGGACGACCAATGGCTGCTTTGTTGTTGGCTAGCACGATAGGACGTTCAATTAATTTAGGTGTTGCTACCATTGCAGCGATGAGCTGATCTTCCGATAACGATGTGTCAGCCAAATTTTGAGCTTTATATTCGTCTTCTTTAGTGCGCATAAGCTGGCGAGCTGTTAAACCAAGTTGTTGCAAAATAGTCTGAATTTCAGCGGCTGTAGGTGGCGTCTTTAAGTATTCAACGACAGTGACATCTACTGCATTAGCTTGCAACAATGCGAGCGTCTCACGGCTTTTTGAACAGCGAGGGTTATGGTATATCGTTGTTTTGGTGGTTGTCATTGTCATAGTCCGTCATTAAAAAATGGCAAACAATAAGTAGATTTATTGTTTGCCATTATTCTATCAAAGAATAGCTTGTAAGGTTAGATTATCGCGGCTATTTTAATTCTTCCATTGCCCTATCTGCTTGTCTGAATTGTCTTATTCTTGCTTCAATTCGTGCCATTTGTAGGTTTTGGCCATCAGAATAGCGATATGCATAATTGAGTTGGTCAATTGCACCTTTGTAGTTAGCCGATAAGGCCATGAGTTCAGCATTGCTATAATACTCAAGTGCTTTATTGTCTAGCTTACGATATGCATCAGCCATAATTTGATACGGCAGCATATTTTGCTTATCGAAAAATATCAGTTCTTCTAACAGCGGGATAGCTTTTTTAGGCTGATCTGCCTGAACATAAATATTGGCTAAGTTAGCGTTGACCACTTGTGAGGTCGGTTTTAATTTCCGTTGAGCTTCTAATAATGCTATTGCACCTGCAAAATCTTTTTTCTGATCTAATAAATCTGTTTTGGTGTCGATGTAGAACAGATTATTGTCATCTTGTTTTAGTAAATCATCAATGATCACTTCAGCTTGTGCAAATTTTTCTAAACGGAAAAGCGCTAAAGCTTTGCCATAGAGCGCGGCCTGTTTAAACGAATACTCGTTCTTTTTGAGTTGTTGATCAAACAAAGATAACGCGGCATCATCACTAAAACTTGAAAAGCGTACTTGGATACGCGCTTTAGCTAGCTGAAAGTTAAGGCTGTTAGGGACATTACTTTTAGGGTACTGAGCCGCGCGGTTACGTGCCTCGGTAATACGTGATTCTGGCAATGGATGCGTCAACAACATTTGCGGCGGTGTTGTGGTAAAACGATAACGAATTGCCAGTTGACCAAAAAATGTAGCGGCAGCATTAGGATCAAATCCGGCATCGACAAGAATTTGCATTCCAATACGATCAGCTTCTTTTTCATGTAAGCGGGTATAGTTAATTTTAGATTGTGTTGCTAAGGCCTGAGTGGTTGCTAAGGCTGCCATACCGGCTTGTGGTGCAGCAATCGTTAATAAAATAGCCCCTAACATTCCCACAATTGTGGCAGTTGAGCTTTTTTGTTGTGCCTCAAGAGATCGTGCTAAATGGCGTTGAGTGACGTGGGTAATTTCGTGGGCTAATACCGATGCAAGTTCACTTTCGTTGTCGGCATTTAAAAATAACCCCGTATGTACGCCAACATGACCACCAAAAAACGCAAACGCGTTGATTTCATCATTGCGGAGTAAAAAGAAATAAAATGGTGTCTTTACCCCCGTGGCATTAGCAACCAGCTTGTTACCCAGTTCAGATAAATATTGGGTTAACACTGGATCACTGAGTACCGGTGCCGATGAACGAATAACGCGCATATAAGCGTCTCCGTAGACAGTTTCTTTTTCTAAACTAAAAGTATTGACCGCTGCGGTACCTAGATCTGGAAGATCATTATTGGCAAAACTGTGGCCAATACTGGCAGCAAAAAGCACACTAATAGCGCTAGCAGCCAGTGATTTTGAAAAGGTCGATAATGATAATTTACTCAAGCGGAACCTTTAATGATGATTGAATCGAAAATTTAAGCTTAACCAGCAAGTTTGCTTAAGTTACATTGCTTGTGGTTTATTGTACAAGCTAGGATAATAGCCCTAGATTGTTTAAAGCAAGTTGATAATGATTTTAATTGATTTAACACCCTATGTTTGTCCTTATCCTTTAGTAAAAGTGAAACTTTTACTAAAACAGATGGATGTGGATGAAAAATTACATGTACTCTTATCTGACCCTGGTTCACGCCGAGATGTTCCCTTGTTGATAAAAAAAATGGGTTTTGGTATTGAAATCATTGCTGATCAACCGCATTGTTTGTCATTTATCATCACCAAAACAAATTGATATTGTTTATATAAAAGGTTTTTCAATGCTGGAAATTTTAACTGATTGGTACAAAACCCGTTTTAGTGATCCACAAGCCATAACGTTAATGTTTATTATTATTGGGATTGGTCTTGCATTGTACTTCGGTTCTGGATTGCTTGCGCCTTTGCTGGTTGCTTTGGTGTTAGCGTTTTTACTGGAGTGGCCGGTAGCACAAATGTCGCGACTGGGTATAAGCCGAACCGCTGCGGCAACAATCGTGTTGGTGGTATTTTTAGGGGTGATGATTATTTTGATGTTTGGTTTGGTGCCCAGTATTTGGCGTCAAGGGGTGTCATTGGTTACTGATTTACCCTCAATGATTGATAAGGGCATGCTAATTGTGCGCGAGTTTAGCGCTGATTACCCGCAGTTTGTGAGTGCATCACAACTTGATTCGATGATGGAAGAAATTAATAAGATGCTTGATACACAGCACCTTATTGATTTAGGGAAACAAATTTTAGGTTATTCTGCGTCATTATTAGTATTAATGGTGTACGCCATTTTAGTGCCATTGTTGGTATTTTTCTTTTTAAAAGACAAAGACTTTTTATTAAACGGCAGCAAACGATTTTTCCCGTCTAACCGTGGTCTAGCGAGAAAAGTTTGGTTTGAAATGGACCAACAAATCTTTAATTATATTCGTGGTAAAGTGATTGAAATTGTTATTGTTGGCGTAGCCAGTTATATCTTTTTTGCTATCATGGGGCTGCGTTACTCAGCACTACTAGGTGTATTGACAGGCTTGTCGGTATTGATCCCATATGTTGGCGCTACTTTGGTTACATTGCCGATTGCATTAGTCGCATTTTTTCAATGGGGTTTTAGTGCTGAGTTTGGTTACTTAATGTTAGGTTATGGGATTATTCAGGCGCTAGATGGCAATGTATTGGTACCGCTATTGTTTTCTGATGCGGTTGATCTACACCCGGTTGTGATTATTGCCGCCGTGTTAGTCTTTGGGGGCTTATGGGGCGTTTGGGGAGTCTTTTTTGCCATACCACTAGCATCGCTAGTAAAAGCAGTCATTAATGCTTGGCCTAATAACCAAGAGCAACAACGAGTCACACTTGACAGTGAGTAACACTTGCCTGTGGTATTAAAACATCAGTATAGCAACAGAGCCGTTGGATACATTAAGCTAACCCCATTATGAGGTTAGCTTTTTTATTATTAGCTTAAGTTGCGCCATATAGAGGTTATGACTAATGGAAATACAGATATAAAATAACTGCTAGGCAAATAACAACGATTAAGAACGAGAAGATAGGCCAACATGGGCGTTTTGCTATTTGCAACCCACTAAATTATAGATAGGCTCATTTTATAGATAGGTACATTGAGCATTATAACGTTTTGTCTTTGCTGTCTTTGCTGCCGTTGTCTTTCTCGTCTGAAGGTTCTTCAGTCAGTTTTTGTTCAGATTCTGGTGAACTGGTTTCTTTTTCAGGATTTTGCTCTCGGTCTTTATGTTCACCAAATTGAGGCATTTTAAATTTGGCAGAATATTTCAACACCGCAATGTTACTTGCAATAACGCCGATGACTAAAATGATAATTAGCCAAACTTCATAACCTTCTAGACTCATTGGAAACTCCTTTTAACCTGCAATTTTATAGCTGATGTTGTTAAGACAACACCAGCTATAAGCATATATGTTTGGTTAGTCGACGGCTAAACGTAGTTCACATTTGCGAATATCTTCAGGGGTATCGACTTCTGGAGAGTCAAATGCGCTGATAGCAATTTTAATTTTGTGGCCGTATTCGAGTGCGCGTAGCTGTTCTAATTTTTCGAGATCTTCAAGTCTACCTAAAGGTAACTTAGCAAAGGCATTCACAAAACGCTTAGTGTAGCCATAAACACCTAAATGCTTGTAAACCGGATAGTCATTGGTATCGCGACCAAAGGGGATACGAGAGCGAGAGAAATACAATGCATTATGGTCATTATCAAATACCATTTTAACGTGCATAGGGTCGTCTAATTCTCTTTTATCGACGATTTCAAATCCTAATGTCGCCATTTCGAATTCACCAGGGTGACGTTCAAATAGACTTATGATTTGTTCGATTGAGATAGGATCAATCAGCGGTTGATCGCCTTGTAAATTAATCACTAAATCGTCATCGTTAAGACCAAGCAATGCAATGGCATCATTAATACGGTCGGTACCAGAGGCGGCATCAGGGCTGGTCATTACGACTTTACCACCAAAGGATTCAACGGCATCTTTAATGCGGTCGTCATCTGTAGCAACATAGATGCTATCGAGGCCTTTTGCTAATGATGCACGTTCATAAACGTGTTGGATCATGGGTTTACCATTAATCGGGGCTAGCGGCTTGCCCGGGAAACGGCTTGAACCATAACGTGCCGGGATTAATAGAGTAACTTTCATTAATATGACCTACTTGTGGTTGTGACAATAATATAGACAATAAATAAAAGGGCTCATAAGAGCCCTTTATGACTTAATCTGTCGTTTATTATATACGACGGAATAACTTAGTCAGCATTTCATCGGTAACTTTCTCTTCCCAGCCTTTACCGTACACGTTGTCCCAAAGTGGACCCATGCTCTTAGTCACGGCAACCATCTTAGCGATAGTTTCATCTGGCAAATCTTTACAGATGTTTTTAGGCAGAGTGATGTTATGAATTTTCATCATTTTACGGAATTCAGTCACACCTTCTGGATAGAATTCTTCCAGCACGTCAAAGGCTAAACAGTTACCAATACCGTGGTGATAACCCAGTACATAACCTAAACCGTAAGATACCGCATGACATGCACCGACTTGGCTATAAGCAATGCTCATACCGCCCATGTATGACGCCATCATTAACTTGTCGTCTTTTTCTGCGTGGTCGTCTAAGAACACTTGACGACATAAATCCATTGATTTTTCGGCAAATGCTTTAGCAAACTCGTTGAGGTATGTGCCTTGTAATGATTCTACACAATGGATAAAACAATCCATACCAGTATAGAACCACTGATCAGTCGGAACCCCTGCAATTAATTCAGAGTCCATGATGATTTGATCAAACACGGTGTAATCCGAGTTTAAACCTAGCTTACGAACGGGTCCGCACAATACTGCAGTACGTGATGCTTCAGCACCCGTGCCAGACACTGTTGGAATACCTATATGATGTATTGCAGGATTTTTAATTAAATCCCAACCTTGGTATTCAGAAGAACTACCAGGGTTAGTGAGCATTAGTGATACGGCTTTGGCTAAGTCCATCGTTGAACCGCCGCCTAAACCGACTACGCTCACTGGTAACTTAGTGTTAAATGCGTTAACTTGCGCCGTTAACGCATCAACTTGTTCAGTTGTTGGCTCATCATCTACGTTTACGTAAATCAGTAGGTCGTGCGCTTGAGTTGGCACGCGGTCAGCTAGCGGTTTACCTTGATGTACATCATCGACAAGGAAAACGACAAAATCGTTAGCATCTTGGCGTTCTTGACCTAGTACAACATCAAGTTGCACAAATGAACCACGGCCAAAGATCATTTTTGGTACACATTTAAAATTTTTAAAACTCATTACAACAGTCTCCATTGAGATAAGTACTGTAAAAAGTGCTCTGAGCCATCACTGACCGAGAGGCATCAATGCTAGGCAAAAGCGCGTTTGATATTTTCAATACGTTCAGCTATTTGCTCATCAGTCCAAGACAACTTGATCAACATCGAAATCGTTCGGCTCATGATAGCGTCAGATTTAGGTGTCAGCACTTTAGTGTAGTCAGGGCGATCAGCGATTAGCATAATAGGTAATGCGGCAGGTGCTTTAAGTTCTTGGATGTGTTTCCAATTTTTAAGGTAATGCCAGTTGTTAACATACCAGTAAAAACAACCATCAACTTTGTTGACAGCCAGCTTTTTATTAATTTCTTGAGTGCGTTCTTCTGTTGGCATCATAAATGTTAAGAAGCCTGCAGAATCGCCGTCTGGATCTGGAATTTCACGGAAGGTGATTTCAGCAATAGATGCCATAGCATCTTTAATGGTTTTCTTATTTTTACGCTGAATAGCAATGATTTTATCAAGCTTACGTAATTGTGCTAAACCCATTGCTGCATTCATTTCTGAAATTCGGAAATTCAAACCCATAATTGGGTGTGATTCTGCACCACGATCATTACCAACATGGTCATGACCGTGATCTGAAAACATGTGTGAGTGGTTATAAATTTCGCTATTGTTAGTGACAATCGCGCCGCCTTCACCACAGGTGATGGTTTTAACTGAGTCAAATGAATAACAACCTACATCACCGATGGTGCCCAATGCTTGGCCTTTATAACTGCCACCGATGGCTTGACATGCATCTTCTAAAATCACCAAGTTATGCTTTTTACACACCGCTTTGATTTCGTCCATCTTCGCCATAGAACCACACATATGAACAAGGTTAATAGCCTTGGTACGTGGTGTGATGACAGCTTCAATACCTTCTGGAGATAAACATAATGTTTCGTCAATTTCAGCAAAAATAGGGACAGCACCGGCCATAAACACGGCTTCAACAGAGGCTACGAAGGTAAATGGAGGCACAATAACTTCATCGCCAGCACCAATGCCCGCTGCTGCCATTGCAGTTTGTAATGCAGCAGTACCGCTTGATACTAAATGAGCGTGTTTCACGTTCATTTTTTCGCAAAGTAGTTGCTCCATGTCGCGGGTTTTCCAGCGATCATTACGCATATGGTCGAAGTTATAACGGAAGGTAAAACCGTTCTCCATTACGTCAGTAACTTCCTGCTTTTCTTCAGGACCAAATAATTCAAAACCAGGCATGGAAATCATCTCCTAAAAATTCTGCGCATAGTAGCGCTAAATAAACTGGATGATTATAACGTTCTTCAGTGGTGGTTCGCGACTTTTATTGCATATTTTTAATAACAATAAACAAAGGCCTGCTAAATAACAGGCCTATTAAAAGTGTAAATGGAGATAGAAGGCAAGGTTAAGCTAAATTGCGCCCATGAAGACGGTCGATTGTCACGTCTAAATCTGTGAGTAATCCGTTATTAATTCCGTAAATCCAACCATGTATTGCAACATCTTGGCCACGATCCCATGCTTCTTGAACTATGTTGGTCGACACAACATTTGACACTTGTTCCATCACATTAAGCTCACACAGGCGATCAAAACGCCCTTGTTCACTCATCGATTCAAGAGCATCCTCGTGAATACGATAAATGTCACGTAAATGTCCGAGCCAATTGTCAATCAGGCCCAGTCGCTCTTTATTCATTGCCGCACGAACACCACCACAGCCATAATGCCCAACGACCATGATGTGCTTTACTTTTAGTACATCGACAGCATATTGCAGCACTGATAAACAATTTAAATCTGTGTGAATGACCATATTAGCGATGTTACGGTGAACAAACACTTCACCGGGTAATAAGTCGATAATCTGATTAGAAGGCACTCGGCTATCTGAGCAACCAATCCATAAGTATTCTGGGTTTTGTTGTTTTGCCAGTTGCGCAAAAAAGGTAGGATCTTCTTTATTGATCCGTTCAGCCCAACGGCGATTATTATCAAATAATGGTTTAAGAAGTTTCATGAGCGCTCGAATTAGGTCGTTTTTTACCGGTAAGGTATTACAGGTAATATGTCATTTTGTAATGAGTATATCAGCAATGCCGACGGATCTGGTCTATCCATTGAGGTGATTAATTAAAATTAACTTTACTCAAAAAATCAACAAGATGCTGATTAAAAATGGCTGGTTTTTCGATGTTAGCTAAGTGACCAGCTTGTTCAATGTGCAATAATTGACTGCCATCAATACAGTCATGCATTAAATAACTTTCCAGTGCGGTACGCAAATAACCACTTAATCCTACGGCCACCAAAGTCGGTAATGTTAATAACTCAACCGATTCGAGTGTGTCACGTTTGAATATGGCCATATTGGCAAATTTAAGTAACGCAGTAAGTTGGGCGCCAGAGTAAGACGTTAATTCAGCGCTAAATTGTGCAACAATATTAGCTAGATTGGGGTCTTGGTTGACCAATTGCTCAATCTCTTTACTAAAATATAATGTGCTAATGGTTTGTGCAAGGTCTGCTGATATAGCTTGGTCGTTGGCAACTTGAGCCATTAACCCTTGGTATTTAACGCAATTAACTTGCGGTTCAAATCCCACAAAACTGTTTAACATCACCAAGCCATTAATGCGAGCCGGTGCATGTAATATAAGCTCTGCCGCAATTGCACCGCCACTACCATGACCTACGATGGCGGCAGAGTTGATTTCAAGCTTATCCATTAACGTTAATACGTTTTGGGCCACATCTTGTAAATTTTCAACAGATTCTGGGATAGTGGTTGTTTGACCATGGCCCCAAAAGTCGATGGCAATACATCGATACTGTGATGACAGTTGGTCAATTTGCGATCGCCACATAGTGCTATTGGTGAGTAAGCCATGACAAAAAAGAACAACAGGTCCATGTCCTTCATCTAAGTAATACAGTGGTTGATTATCAATTTCTATGTGATGCAGTAAAGTGGACATAACAAACTCATTCAAAGAGGAAATGCGCGCAAACATTAAGCCGGAGAGGGCGCAACAAAGAAAACATAATGATTAACTAACTCTGTTAGCCGTTCAATTAAGGGTGATTTTAACGATATTTCTGCCGCAGACAACACTTTTGCAAATTCATCTGCGCTAAATTGCTCCAACAACTCATTAGCGACAGGAAAATAGCTCATGTGCCATGGCTCAGGACTAACGCCACTTAAATCAGGTTGATAGGGGAAATAAAATCCAAACTCAGCAGCATGCGAGATAAGCCATTGATGTAGAGGAGCACAAGGGCCATCGGCGGTATATTCTGAAGTGATTAACTGCAGTGCTTGTTTGCTAATGTTATTCGCATCATATATATCGAAATCGGTACCCCAATGATGCCGAGATGCGCCAGGGAGTGCAGACCATATCAAAATGGTATCAATCAGCTGTTGGGGCGTGAGTGACGTAAACTCAACTGGATTTGAGTCTTGGTCGAGTAATGGTCGCTGATCTGTGGCTTTGGCGTTCCAAATACTCAATTGACGATCAAATGGTCTATATGCAGAACATATTTGTACATTAAACCCCGCAGCAGATGCCGCGTTCTGCAACTGCTGAAATGCAGTTGCAGTGCGTTGTTCAAGCAAAAACTGTCCTACTGAAACTAAATGACGATCGTCTAAACCGTATAGTTTAGCTTGCTCGTTAGGGATATCAATCGAACAAAGCAGTGAGCTTATTTGCACAATAGCTTTTCCAAAATGCGTTCATAGCAATTAGCTAATATTTCTAAGTCGGCCACGTTGACACATTCATTCACTTTATGAATTGTCGCGTTGACTGGGCCTAACTCCAACACTTGTGCGCCAGTTGGTGCGATAAAGCGACCATCTGAGGTACCACCTGAAGTTTGTGGGTCGGTTTCATAACCTGTAACTTCGCGAATCGCTTCCCGTGTGGCATCAAGCAGTGGACCGTCACCCGTTAAGAACGGTAAACCATTAAATATCCAGTTGATATCATAATCTAAGCCATGAGCATCAAGAATACTTACCACCCGTTGGATCAATTCTTCTGCGGTCACTTCGGTTGAGTAACGGAAATTAAACATCACGGTTAATTCACCGGGGATAACATTCGATGCCCCTGTACCGCCATTTATATTAGCAATTTGGAAACTGGTCGGTGGGAAAAACTCATTACCGTTATCCCAATGCATTTGTGCGAGTTCAGTTAGTGCTGGAACCGCGTTATGAATAGGGTTGTCGGCTAAATGTGGATAGGCAACATGGCCTTGAATTCCGTTAACGGTTAAGTTGCCCGTTAAGCTGCCTCGACGACCATTTTTGACGACATCACCCAATTTATGCGTTGATGAAGGTTCGCCAACTAGCGCCCATGTCATTTTTTCATTACGAGCTTCGAGCGTATCAATAACCCGAGTGGTACCGTTAATAAAAGGACCTTCTTCGTCACTGGTAATTAAATAAGCAATAGAGCCGTTGTGGTCTGGATGCTTAGCAACAAAACGTTCAGTCGCGATAATCATCGCGGCTAACGATCCTTTCATGTCTGCTGCACCGCGACCATGTAAATAGTTATCAATGATGGTCGGTTCAAACGGAGGAGTATGCCAACGGTTAAGATCACCAGTAGGCACCACATCGGTATGACCTGCAAAGCAGAAAACCGGATCACTGTTCCCTCTTCTTGCCCACATATTGGTGGTGTCTTCAAAAACCATTGGTTCAATGTTAAAACCAATGGCGGCAAGGCGATTGGCCATTAAGGTTTGGCAACCTTCATCCAATGGTGTTACCGATGGACGTGAAATCAGATCTTTTGCTAATTCAACTACATCATTATTCATCATGCGAACCACGCTTGGTATTGAGCTAGGTTAAAACCAACCAGTAATTTATCGTTATTGACGAGAACAGGGCGCTTAATTAATGTTGGATGTTGCACCATTAAGGCAATGGCTTTGTCTTGAGTGATATCCGTTTTATCTGCATCAGATAAACCACGAAAACTGGTGCTACGTTTGTTAAACAAGGTTTCCCAACCTACAACATCAGCCCACTGCGTAACCATGGCTTCATTTAGGCCATCTTCACGGAAGTCGTGAAACGTGTAATCAATTTTTTCGGCTTCAAGCCATTTGCGTGCTTTACGAACGGTATCGCAATTTTTTATGCCGTATAAAGTCAAAAGAATACTCCATTAATGTCGGTAGGGTTGTCATGTAGAGGCTTGGCTCTATAGATAAGCCTGAAAAAGTGCCTTATGTAACACTGATATCATTGAATGCATTTAACAACATTGTGGCATTGTGAAGCGGCTTGGACAAGCCGAAGACGGTGTTTTGAAAAGATTTCATAATATGCAACCTACGCTCACTTAAGCTGAAGGTTGCATATTATCGTGGCGTAATAGTTTACGACACGATTGAGTAGAGGTATTAAATAAATCGAACCAATTTGATGTTACATTTGCACCGTAAAAATAATATCTTTACCCGCAATAACGCTGCCTTGGGCCTTATCTAATTGTTTAACGTCTTCCATATTGGCCAGCACTACCGGAGTGAGCAAACTATCAACTTTTCCGCGTAAGTAAGCTAAATCGAAAGACAAAATCGGTTCACCGGCTTTAACTTGCTGACCTTCCTCGGCTAAACGCTTAAAACCATTGCCTCTAAGTTCAACGGTACCAACCCCAAAATGCACAAACAGCTCAAGCCCTTGTGGAGACTCAATACTAAATGCGTGGTTGGTTTCAAAAATTTTACCTATAGTGCCATCAATCGGGGCAACAATAAATTCGCCTTTAGGGTCGATAGCAATCCCATCACCAACAATTTTTTCAGCAAATACCACGTCGGGTACTTTTTCAATTGCAACAATATCACCCGATACAGGTGCATAAATGGCAATACCACCCGTTAATGGTGGTTGGCCGGAAATAAGTCGTCTAATGCGGCTTAAAAATCCCATAAGAACAAGCCCCTTTTATTAATATTTTTATGCGCTTAATTGTAAACGGCTCTGTCAACTTTACCAACTTTATTCGTGTGATTAATCGCAATCATGTGCAAAAGCGTTAATGGCTTTACGAATTTCAGTAATTCGAGTTAACAAAGCAATGTGTTGTGCATGGCGGACAAATTTTGTGTAATTACCTTTAATCAATGCCACTTTTACGTCTAATAAATTAGCCGGGTTGATACTCAACTCATCAAGCCCAAGTCCGACTAACAAAGGTAAGACGTATGGATCGCTGCCAAGTTCACCACATAAAGAGACTTTAACGTTTGCCTGTTTACAGTGGTTTATGGTGATGGAAATTAATTGGATAACAGCAGGTGATAAAGGTGGATATTGTTTGGCTAAATGCGGATTAGTTCTATCGGCCGCTAAAGTATATTGAGTTAAATCATTGGTGCCGATACTGACAAAATCGAGCAGTGGCAGCATGCTGGGTAGGTTCAGTACCGCTGCTGGGGTTTCAACCACAATGCCGTAACTCAGGGTACCAAAACCTTTTTCTTGTTCAATTAATTCTGCTTTGGCACGTTCAATTAATAAAAATGCGGCGTCAAGTTCTTCAACCTGGCTTACCATCGGAAACATTAATCGAACCTGGCCATGATTCGCCGCCCGAAGTATCGCTTTTACTTGGGTGATAAAGGTCTCTGGGTGCGCCAAACTATAGCGAATACCACGAATGCCAAGAGCTGGATTATCTTCGTTGCTTTGCGGCAAACAAGGGATCTCTTTATCTGCGCCGATATCAAATGTTCGAATGGTCAGTACGTCACCTTGTAAGCTATGAAGGGCGTCACAATAGAGTTTATATTGTTGCTGCTCATTAGGTAGCGCTTTGGCATTCATCAATAAAAATTCAGTACGAAACAAGCCAATGCCTTGTGCTCCGACTTCGGCTGTATGAGATATTTCACTCAGATTACCCACATTGGCCAGCAAAGTGACCAGATGACCATCATTGGTTTGACTGGGCTTATCTTTATAAATCATTAACGCTTGGCGACGCAGTAACTCTTGTTGTTGTTTTTGCTTTAATTGGTCGAAAAGTTCAGGTGATGGGGCGATATGTAACTCACCAGACATACCATCTAAAATAAGCTGCGAGCCATCTGTAATAGGGTCTTCAGATTGTGAAAACTGATAATTGAGTAATGCAGGAATTCCTGCTGCCCGAGCCAAAATGGCAGTATGGCTTGTTAGGCCTCCTGATTCGAGAATAAGTCCAGTAATGTGGGTTAATGGCAATATGGCAAATTCAGCAGGGGTTAAGTCATCTGCGAGTAAAATAGTGTCTTCAGTGAGTGTTGATAAATCCCATTGCAAATGGCCATGCAAAGCACTGGTGAGGCGTTTAGCCAAACAAATTATATCACCGCTACGATTGGCCAAATAAGGGTCGTCTAATGACAACATTTCTGCAGCATGTTGATTAAAAATACGATCAACTGCGACAGCTGCGCAGACTCTAAATTGCTCAATATGTTGATGTAGTTGCTGCTGCAGCTCCTCATCTTCAAGCAACATAATATCGCTATCAATCAGTTGGAAATTATCACAATCTGGGCACAGGTGATGTTGGCAGTGTTGTAAATGTGCAATCAAGTGATGAATTGCCTGGGTTAACTGTTGCTGTTGCTGGTCAATTTGTTCAATAGAAAGCAGTTTAAAATCGAGTGGTGGCAGTTGGGTGGTAATAGTCAATGCTTTACCAAAAGCGATACCTGCAGATACAACGATTCCATTGATTGACATAACGTTGTCCTATTAACTAAGCGTAATCAGCATTGAGGCTATTTTGTCAACGGCTGCTTGGCCGTGTTCACCTGACGCTAACACCGTCACAGACATGCCTTGGTAAAGGCCTAATGTTTGCAACTTAAATAAACTTTTCGCACTGGCTTGTTTTCCATTACATTCGACCATAATGTCGCAATCAAACTCTTTTGCCTCTTTTACCAGTAATGCCGCTGGACGGGTGTGAATACCGTGAGGAGCAACAATGGTGACCGTTTTATGATACATAAACAACATACTCTGTAATGAATGACAACTAAATACTCATCGGATTAAGTATCAATATTTCAATAAGCTAGTCGAAAGTACTCACTAGCCATTTGGTTGAAAAATGCTTGTAGAACCCAAGTTTTTAATCTGATGGAGACAATATACCCTAAAGTCAGAAGGGCTAAAAGTGATGTTCGACTCGAAATGATCGGCGATGTAATCATCAGGGATATAAGCCAATAATGGCAGTGCTAAGAATGAGAGGGTTTAGCAGGTAAAAAACTAAGGCTTTTGGGGCTGACATTTGCAATGCTCCGCCTGACAAGCCTTAGTTAATAAATCGTTTTATTAATTATATTTTAAATTGCCCTAGTGTTTTGCTCATATCAACACTAATGGCTTGCAACGATTGCGCTGCCTGGCTGTGGGTTTCGTTAGCGGTTAACGACTGTTCGGTGAGTTCAGAAATGGTATTGACGTTGACATTGATGTCTTCGGTAACCAATGCTTGTTCTTCAGTGGCACTAGCAAGTTGTGCTGTCATGCCACTAATATTATCGATGAGTGCTAGAATTTCGATAATTGCATCGCTTGACTGAACGGCTTTTGACTGTAACTGAGCAGACTCCCGTTGGGTATGAGTAATGCTGTCGATAACCGATTGAATACCCGTTTGGATCTGACTAATAATTTTATTGATTTCATTAGTCGATGACTGAGTTCTATTCGCGAGTGCTCGTACTTCATCTGCCACTACAGCAAAGCCTCGACCATGTTCACCGGCTCGTGCTGCTTCAATGGCGGCATTGAGCGCAAGCAGGTTAGTTTGATCTGCAATACTGCCAATAACATCAAGAATACTGCCAATCTCAGCGGATGAATGACTCAGTGTTAGTGACACTGTTTCAGCTTGATGTAATTCATGGACTAAACTTTGTGTTTGTTCAACGGTTTGTTGCATCAATTTTTGATTCTGTTCCGCTTGATGTTTTACATTAGCGGCACCGTCAGCTGCATCTTGTGTATTTCGTGCCATTTCTTGGCTAGTCGATAACATCTGGTTGATAGCCGCGGCGACACTTTGGGTTTCACTATGCACTTGATTCGCGCTTTGATTAGATGACTTTACGGTGTCTAATAAATGTATGGCTTCATCATTTAAGGTATGCCCGAGCGGTTGCAAATTAGCCACCATATTGGCAATTTTAATCACAAATTGATTGAATGCATCAGCCAATTTAGCCACTTCGTCGTTACCTTCAGTCGACAAACGCTGGGTCAAGTCACCTTCACCTTTGGCTATCTGTTCCATCGCATCGATAGTGACGTTAAGAGGTTGGGTAATGGAATGATTCAACAATAAAAAGAATGCAAAAATAGGCACTGAAATAATCATCATGATAATAAAATAATCAATAATGATACCCGTCATGCTTTCATTAACATCGTTGACGTTAGCTTGAGTGATTAAGGTCCAATCAAGGGCTGAATAATACTGCGCTGCGACTAATACTGTTTGAGGCTGATTTTGTTGGTCGACAATAGCAAGTTCATTTTGTGCGATGTTGTTTTTTTTGGCGTTAGCGATCAATTGTTGATATGAATTAGAACCGTTGAATGTTGCTAAATTGGCAAGTGGTTTACCGATAGAGTTTTGATTAAGCGGATTAACAATAATGCGGTCTTGGTTATCAACAATGATAAAAGCTTGATGATCATTAACCTCAATTTGACTGGCAAATTGGCTTAATATTTCAACCGTAGCGTCCGGCTTAGCCAATTTAAACGCATCAAGAGTGCTACTTAATTGGCTGACTTGTCCACTTATCTGCTTATATTTTTCCTCAATTAAATGATTATATTGTTCTTTAATTGAAAAAGAACCGAAAACCACAGTGCCTACAGCAGCTAAAGCTAACATAATGAATAAGCGCTTTAAAATGGTTAAGCGTCTTAATAATCCAATCATCATCAGTCCTAATTCAAACAATCCATACAAAGTTGTGCGATTATAATGAAAATATGAAAAAACATAAGCTTGAAAGATTGTTTTTGTGAGCAAACAGCTGATTTTTACATTTGTTAATTGAATGTGTTTATTTGTAAAAAATTATTGATTATCAAATGATTAGTGTACCATTAAGTTTGATTGGTTAATTAACATGCTAATCGATTGTTTTAATTTTGATTTTTTTTTGATTTACCCGCAAGATTAGCTTAATTAATGGATAAGGTACCTACGTTATGAATTCATCTTCTACAGTCAAAAATGACGACATTTTACTTAAACTTTGTCATTCTGTTTCTCATGTTCTGTCTAGCACTAGTGCGAGCCATATTAGTCATGCTGGGATGGTTCAAAGTATTTCTCGTACCCGTTTAAAGCCTGATTTGGCGTGTTTTTCCATTTTCGACGGCGGCTTTTCAGGTCTAGTTGTTATCAATTTTTCAGCTGCCGCGGCTATTGAAATTTATCGCCGCTATATGATCAACATGGGCATGCCTGAAACAGAACTCGCGTTTTCACATACTTCTGATGATGTCAGTAATGTTATGGGCGAATTAATGAACCAAATTTTGGGTGATTTTATTGGTAAAATATCGAAAGAATTGCAAACATCAATTAGCCAAAGCCAACCTAAAATGTTGGTTATTAATAAAGAGTTAACTATTTCTATCGATACAAACCTCGATAATGCAGTTGCCAGACGAGTGTCATTTAAGACTGAAAATAATCATATTTTTTATCTTGAATTCGCCATGGATAAAACCGAGTTTATTCGCTCAGCAGACTTTGAAATGGACGAAGAGTTTGATTTGGACTCGTTAATTGAAACTCATGGTAAAACAGCGCAAGTCAGCACTGTAAAATCAAAAGATGTATTAAATGATCCCAATATTAAAGGCATTGTTGTCGATGACGCAGATGACTTGCTTAGTGAACTTGGATTATAAGTAATGTAGATTGAGAGAAATAACCAAATAAGCAATTCATCTTGGTTGTTTCTCTCGATTTAGGCCATCTTGGTTGTTAATTTCTTTATTGAAGTTCTTTAAAGACATTCAACTTATAGCGTTAGAATCTTATCACCAAAAAAATTTATTGTTTATTATTTAAGAAGTGACGGTAGACCTTTTCATCTAGGCCAATTGTTGGACACGTTAACCCTTTATCTCTTACAGTTGAAACAGTCATCTTGCCATCAGTGATAAACACTGCTTGTGATTGTAATGAGCATTTATCAATCGCTTTCACTTGCCATCTTTTGAGTTCATCTAAAGCTGCAGGCGCACCAGCAACAATATAAACTTTCACATTATTGTATTGATAAAAATAACGCCCATCGTCATTAACCTTTACGAGAGAACATGGTGTTTTTAGTTGTAATGCAATACGTTGAGTATCTTTATCGAAAACGCATTGCCCTGAATCATCGTTCAAACTGACATGAGCGTTAGCACATGACATTAACAATAATGATCCGAGTAAACCAAATGGTCGAATCATGCTGACATTTCCCAGAACCATATTTGCTCTCCTAAATTAAGCCAATCAGGATCTCCAGCCTTTAAATATTCACCATCCCATAAATCAATATGATCAGTATTTCCCAAACCATTCATTATAAAAACAATGCCTTTTTTATCTTTTAAAACAGATAGAGCATCGTTTTTAAGGACTTGTTTGTTACCAAAAAATCTACAGTTTGCAGAGTCAATCCAATTTGCAAGTTCTTGTGCAGCAAGGATATGCCTTGGTGTATGTTTTAAACTAGGATAACAGCGACGTTGAGGATACATTTTATCAAAAGATGAAATGTCGATTACAGACACCACTAATGACACACCCATACGGATAGCACATTGATTAGCGAATAATGTTTTGTCGCAAGGGTTGCTGGGATAAGGATGGTTAACCCATAATTTATTAAATTGAATAAGACTGTTACTCAGTCTTATTAAATGAATAATTAACAATACCACCTTCTTAAGGTTAAAAAAATTACCCATAGTAATTACTGATAACATAACTTAACATGTGATTATAGGTGCTTAAAAGCAATGAAAATGATGAAGTTAACTACCCCCATTTACGTATTCAGCTAGCCTAAGTAGGCTCATTACTATGAAATGATAGAGGTATGAATAAATATTTTAAGCGAATAAACTACAATATTTATAAATTTCATAATAGTAGAGGCTAACTATTTTTTTAAATCATTATTAAAGGTATATGCAGGTACTTTCAGTTTCAAACCTTCACCCATTAACTAAAGGCGATGCAGAGAAATGACATCTAAAGCGACTTCTATTGATATAGCTTACCGTGCAGGCGTGTCGCAATCGACTGTGTCTCGCGCGTTAAGAAACAGTCCGTTGGTAAATTTAGAAACGCGGCAGCGTATTCAAGCCATTGCAAAAGAACTCAATTATAAAGTCGATAAAAATGCCAGTAACTTACGCATGCAAAATAGCCATACGTTAGCATTGCTAATTTGTGAAGATCCTACTAACGATGAGTCGATGATCAACCCATTTTTTCTCTCTATGCTGGGTTCGATTACTCGAGCAACCGCCCGTCAAGGTTATGATTTATTGGTGTCATTTCAGCAGCTTTCAACGGATTGGCATGCAGATTATGAAGACAGCAATAAAGCCGATGGTATTATTTTATTAGGTTATGGCGATTATATGGATTATGCCCATAAACTTGATAAGCTTATCGAAAAAAATACTCACTTTGTTATCTGGGGAGCTGAGCATAACAATAAAGCGGTGTTGTCTATTGGTTGCGATAATCATCAAGGTGGTTTTGTGGCCACGGAGCATTTGCTCGGGTTAGGGCATAAACACATTGCGTTTTTAGGTGACTCGTCAAGTCGCAGCCCTGAATTTCGCGACAGGTATTTAGGTCATGTTGATGCTTTAAAATCTACCGGTATCGAAGCCGACAAACAGTTACAGCATGACGCTATTAATACCGAAGCCTCTGGCTATAATGCCGCCAACGTATTATTAGATAGCGGCGTGACATTTGATGCTATTTTTACTGCGAGTGATCTTATTGCGATAGGGGCGATTCGTGCATTGAAAAAGCGCGGTGTTGTAGTGCCAGATCAAGTTGCTGTAGTGGGATACGATGATATTCCAGTGGCCAGTTTTGCCAATCCGGCGTTAACAACCATAAAGCAAGATACTCAGTTCGCAGGTGAAATACTTGTCGAAAGTGTGTTGAAGTTAATCCGTGGTCAAGAAGTTAGCCAGCGATTAATCAAGACCCATTTAGTGGTGCGTAGTTCATGTGGTGCAAATGTTGAAGATAATTAGATAATTAGATAATTAGATAATTATCTAATTGATATTAAGTGCATTGAATACTTTATGTAGTGCTATTTTTGTTTATTTACAGAAGCTTGGCAAACTAATGCTCTGAGTTAAGAACACTTATTTTACAGTAACAACTTACGTGCTCATATCATTAAATCGCTTTCAAATATGTGTGTAATTCCTGCTATTCAATTGTTTTTTAAAGGATAAGTTTTTTATGGCCGGTGCCAGTTTATTAACCCTATTAGATGATATTGCGACTATTCTGGATGATGTGGCGGCAATGAGTAAAGTGGCTGCACGCAAAACTGCGGGCGTTCTGGGTGATGATTTAGCCTTAAATGCACAACAAGTGTCGGGTGTTGCTTCTGATCGTGAACTGCCTGTGGTATTTGCGGTGGCGATGGGATCATTTAAAAATAAAGTGATTTTAGTGCCGATGGCCATGCTGATCAGCGCATTTATTCCATGGGCTATAACGCCTTTATTAATGTTTGGTGGTTTGTTTTTATGTTATGAGGGCTTTGAAAAAGTCTATCATTCACTAACACATAAGCGTGCTCCTGTGATTGATGACGATGCGGTAGTCGCCAAAGCAAAAGCGGATATCGAAGATTTAGCCGCATTCGAAAAAGAAAAAATAAAAGGGGCTATTCGTACCGATTTTGTCTTATCGGCTGAGATCATCGCTATTAGTTTAGGTGTGGCTGCACACATGGATCTAATGGGGCAATTTTTAACCTTATGTGTGATTGCCATTGTGATTACGGTAGGGGTATACGGTTTAGTAGCAGGGATTGTTAAAATCGATGATCTTGGTTTGTTTCTGGCTCAGCGTAAGCCAAGTGGAATAGGGCATAAATTGGGTTTAGGATTAGTATCTGCTGCCCCTTACTTAATGAAGGTCCTGACATTTGTCGGCACTATTGCCATGTTTATGGTCGGTGGCGGTATTTTAACTCACGGAATTCATGTGGTGTCTGAATGGATTGTGCATGCAGAAACGCTGGTAAGCCAAGTGAGTGTTGTTGGTGACGTTTTAGGGCTATTAACCCCAAGCGTGTTGAATGCACTATTTGGTGTTGTTGCTGGTGGTTTGGCGGTATTATTGATGAATGGTGTGACCAAGTTACTGCCTGCAAAAGATTAGTTATTGCCTGCAAAAAACTAGTTAATGCCAGCAAAAAGTTAGTTAATCCAAGTATTTGTTGTGGTAAGCAATGATGGGTAAAAACATACGAAAAAAGCATAGTTCATGACTATGCTTTTTTCGTGGTATTGACGATAACGACGATGTTAATCAGTCTCTTAGGACTAAACCGTTAAATTATCGGGACTGTCTGGATTTGGTACTGTTTTTGGATTTGGCCCATATTCGTTGTCATCTTTACTGTTAAAGCACATCACAACCAATAAAATTAATATGCCAAGCAATGGAATAAATATCAATAATAACCACCAACCAGAATGGTCTGTGTCGTGTAAACGACGGACACTCACTGCGATACTTGGGATCATGATGGCGAGTGAATAAATTGAGCTTAATACCCCTGCACCGTAGACGTCGCTGTAAAAACCGACACCCATGTCTAATAGCGTCAGTACGATACTGATCACCGCACTGATTAATCCAAACATCCAGTATTCTTTACGACGTGCACGGCCGCTAAAATCAAAATACTGCTTCAATACTTTTACATACCAATCCATTTGTTGTTCCTTAACGTTAACTTTTATTAATCCGGTTTATTTGTAACAAGATAGTGTTGAATTAACAAGGTTTATTCAACATACACACAAAAAATAAAGCCGTTGTGAGTCACAACGGCTTATTGAACAAGCTAATACAGTGCTATCAATACACTGTGATTAATACAGTGCTATTTAGCGAGTGTTTGTTGTACAACAGGGTAAAAGTCCCATACTTTTTCATCGGTCATCGAACGCACCAATTTAACGTATTCAGCATGGGTCCACGCTAGCGGTGTTGCTGAGTTGGTACCTTGGCCCATTTTGTAATTATAACGAGTCGCGTTGCCTACGCCGTCCCAAGCTTGCTCTGGCAACATTAACCCTTGGTTAGCAAAGGTTTCCATGCCTTGAACATAGGTATTGATTAATACTTTCTTCGTGTCAGGGGTTAAGGTGTCATTCGCTTTTGCTAAGGCTAATTCGTAATGACCGCGTTCACCGGTAAAGAAAGGCCATACTCGACCTCGTTGATTTTCGGTGTCGCCTTTTTCAGCGTAGCTAAGACCTGTGACAGTGTCTTCACCATATCCATCGTTACCATAGCGGCGGTATCCTGGTACTTTACTGCCATCTTTGGCGGTAAATAGGTATTTAACTCGTAAGTTATCTTCAAGACCTTGGTTGTCTATTAGCATGACGCTGTTTTTAATAACAGGGTCTTGGGCGTTAACCACACCATAACGGACTAATTCTAAAAAACCACCATCGAGGATCATGCGCTGATCTAAACCAGGTTTACCATTGTTATCGATGAGCTTATCGGTGTTATTAGGGTTACCATTTGGGCTAATGCGCACATAATAAGGTGCAACTTTACCTTTGGCATCTGTTTCACCTAATAAGCCAGTGGTGGTGACCATCGTTGTTTCGAGCTGACGTTGTAGCTTACGTGCTAAATCGGCATATTCAGGTGCTTGTTCATCTTTCGCTAGCGCTCCAATATCACTGGCAGCCACTAAACCCGCAATAACGGCTGCGGTTGTGGATGGAGAAAATCCTGCTTGCTCTTCCCAGCGTTCTTGTTGGGTACTAGGAGGGGTAATTTCAGTGTCATTCCAATCCAGTTTTACTTTGCCGCCTTTAACTAAAAAGTCAGCGGCTGGTTTAAGCATGTCGTTATACCATTGGATTATTTCTGCATCGCTAAGCACACCTGCTTGCCACAGTTTCCAGCCGAGCATGATTGGCATAGCGGTTTGATCTAACTGCACGCCAACCCATTCAATTTCACCATCGACATGGGTTTTCTGTAAAAACCATCCAGGAGTACCTGCAAAACCAGGTGTTTGTTGTTGAACTTGAACCTGCTTTAAATATTCAAAAGCCACTTTTGGTGTTTGAATATCGCCCATGGCTAAAAATGCCATTGCACATTGGTAAAAATCACGTGGCCATACGGCTTTATAGCCTGTGCTACCGACTTTAGCTGAAACGGTGTCGCCCCAAGGATTTGAAAGTGATGCGATTAATGCACCAGCATGGGTTTTATCTTCTTGAGCTTTTAACACTAAGGCGCTGGCATAGAGTAATTTACCGTTATCTGTAGTGTTGGTACTCATGTCACTTAATGGCTTAAGCGAGGCTAAGTAATCTTTCCAGCCAAGATGTTTATCGTCGCCTAAATACGCTTGTTTAACGGCGTCATAACCCGCATCTAATGTCGCTTGAGTGGTGGCTAAGCTGCTTGCTTTGTCTTTACCAAAACCAATAACCAAATTAAAGCTTAGGCTGTCATTAGCATTGGTAAGGGTGGGGTATTGTGCGGTTAGGGCGACGTTGCCGCCTTGATTGGTGTCGCTAGTGGTTTGGTAATGAGAGTCAAGTTTACCGTTATCTTGTAAATCGACAATACCATCTGATGTGCCGACAAACCCAGCGCTTGCAGCGACAAAATCAACATCTGTTTTAACGGTCATTACCGTTGAATTAGTGTCGCTGGTGTAAGCCACTAGCGATTGGCCTTCAACACTAGCAATGTCATTTGAACCACTGTTATCAATGTGCGGATTGACATAAAGGTGTGGCGTAATGCCAGCCTCAAAAGCAGTAAAGGTGACTTTCATCATCAAGCTATTTCTATCGGGATCGGTAAAAATATGTTTTTCTATTTGGTATTTACCTTCAACATCTTTATTAATGACTTTATAAGCCAGCGATAATGGTCGTCCCATATCATCGGTATCTAAATACTCAATAGTGCTGATAGTGTGGTCTTTTTCAGTATCGACAAAGCCATTGCCAGAGATAATAAATTGCAGTTCTTTAAGCTGGGCATTGTGAATAAGGCCAAACATGGTTTCGGTTAATACGCCTTGAGCTATCGAAAACCACACTTTACTGACAGGGTTTGCAGCTGTGTCTTGATAATGGCCGTTAACATAGGGCTCATAAGATGTGCCTATACCAGTTTTTCCTGAGAAAGCCCAAGTAGGTTCTATGCCCGGCGTACCGGGTGCGACGTTAATAACCTGAGCTTGTGTGTTTACTTGAGTATCAGCTGGTGAGCATGCACTTAAGGCTAGTGCCATCAGACTAGTTGTGACAGCTTTCGCTATGATGCTGTGATGCGTGAGTAAATGTGGTTTTAACATGGAATTCCCCAAAATAATGATCTTAATTTAGGGCCTGTTGATCTTTCAAGGTTGTTTTTGCAGCAAATTGTTGGTCATTTGTACAAGGCAGAGACTTTGTGGTGTAGTTATTCTACATAAAAAGTCGATAACGCAGTAAAAATGACCAACAAACGCTGCCCGAAAGGTTCGGCTAAAAACGTTTTACTCTTTGTTGAGTTACTCTTCGTTAAGTAAAAGTAGCTTAGATTGCTAGGCAGCAATCCGCTCGCCTCGATTAAAACGTTTTTATCTCGAACAAAATTTAACCTGCAAAGATCAACAGACCCTAGTTACCAGTGACAAAGACTGGTAATTCTTATTGTGTTTGCTTGTCTTGATCGACAAATAACACCGCAATGCCCGACAACATCATAAATATCCCGCCTAGTACTAACGCGTAAATAGGTTGTCCATCAAAAAATACCTTAAGCAATAAGCCAAGAATACTGGCCGCTAACAGCTGTGGGATCACAATGAAGAAGTTAAAAATCCCCATGTAAACGCCCATTTTTTTCGGGGGTAACACACCTGATAACATGGCGTAAGGTACCGATAGAATGGATGCCCAAGCAAAACCAACGCCAATCATCGGTATCCACAACAGGTTAGGGTTTTCAATAAACATAAAGCTGATGAGACCCGCACCGCCAATAAACATGTTGATGGTATGGGTGAGCTTAATGCCGACGGCTTTGGCTAGAAACGGAATAATAATCGCAGCAATTGCAGCAAAGCCGTTATATGACGCGAATAAGATACCGACCCAATCTGCACCATCATTATAGGCTTGTGATACCACATCAGTGGTGCCGTAATGGTACGAAGTAACGGCCGCTGTGGTGTAAATCCACATTGCAAATAGCGCAAACCAAGCAAAAAACTGTACCAGTGCTAGCTGACGCATGGCTTTAGGCATATGAAACAAATCATCGACAACATTAAACGTCATGCCTAAGCCGTCGCGTGTTGCTGACGATTCAGCGTTATTGTTTGACAGTTTGGCTAACTTACGCGAGCAGTAAAGTTGCAGTGGTCCGAAGGTAAAAATACCCAAACTTAAAATATAAAGTTGCTTATCTAGGTCTAGGCTTACAATTGCGAGAGTGAAAATGGCGCCAATCGCCATCCATATAATGGCACCATGTTGATATTGTTTGACTGTACGCGTATTGGCGTTAGTGTCTTGTGCATCAGTAGTGTCTTGTTGATGAAATTCAGCCAATTGCTTTGGAGAGTATTCTTTGGTTGAAATAATAGTCCAACCCACGGCCAACATTAGTACCGCGCCACCAAAGTAAAATGCATAGCGTACAGAGTCGGCAATTTCGCCCGCTGGGGCGGTATTTTCCACATCAAATACATTGGTTAAAATATATGGCAAGGCAGATGCCACCACCGCACCAATACCAATGAAAAAGCTCTGCATTGCATAGCCTTGGGTCCGTTGGTTTTTGGGTAGATTATCGCCGACAAAAGCACGAAACGGTTCCATGGCGATATTGATTGAGGCATCCATAATCCACAACATACCCGCCGCAATCCATAACGTAGGTGAGTGCGGCATGATAAATAGCGACAAGGTGGTTAGTATGGCGCCAATTAAAAAATAGGGGCGACGACGGCCTAATCCATTCCAAGTGTTATCACTTAAATAACCAATAATAGGTTGTACGATGAGACCCGTGAGCGGTGCGGCAATCCATAAAATGGGAATATCATCAATGGATGCTCCTAGAGTTTGAAAGATACGGCTGACATTGGCGTTTTGCAGTGCGAAACCAAATTGGATCCCCAAAAATCCAAAACACATATTGAAGATTTGCCAAAAATTAAGCTGCGGTTGTTGGGTGACGTTTTTATAATTATTGTCAGACATGTGACATCCTTTTTGGTAAGTCGTTGTGCTTACTTCTTTTAATTTTATTGCTTATGGCGAATTCGTTGGTAACCATTACGTTGGCTACGTTACATATTAATAGTTAAAAAAATGGCGAATACGCATCTCCCTAAGACGGGTATTCGCCAAAACCTACGCTTTATCCATTAGCGACTTTCGTCAAATAATCAGTGGATAAAGTTAATCAAGGTACTCTAAAGCTGATGGTCTCCATGGCCGAAGACACACCAGAAACGACCTAAACAATTCCATCCTGCAATTAGAAACGAAATAGCATGTTTTATAGTATCCTCGAGCTTGTTCTTGGTACAACTGACTACATACGTATTCATGCTTTGTGAGCAACCTAATGCGAACACTTATGTAACATTCTAGCGTTACAAAGCTTTAAAACGAATCGCGGTACCCCCACTGGCTGCGAGGTTAAGTGTCAGCGCGTCTTTTGCAGTAACGATTTTGGTTTCAATCACGTAATCATAAGGGTTTGTTAGCCAATCCGCTTTATCACCGTCACGATAAATTTGGGCTTGGTAGCGTTTCCCCTGCGTGAGGAAGTCTAATTTTAACGTCAATTTTCGTGAATCTTCATCTGTTAATGCGCCTAGGTACCAGTCTTCAGCACCGCGCTGTTTTCTTGCAAAGGCAACATAGTCGCCAACTTCACCTGCAAGGGCGATACTGTCGCTCCAATCTGTTGGTACATCTTCAATAAACTGGAAGGCATCGAGACGTTGCACATAGTTACGCGGTAAGTCTGCAGCCATTTGAATAGGGCTGTACAACACGACATACAAGGCTAATTGCTTTGTGAGTGTGGTTTTTACGCGGTTAACCGCATCTAGACCTTCAGGCGCTAAATTAAAGATCCCAGGGGTGAAGTCCATCGGCCCAGCCAGCATACGGGTATAAGGTAGAATTGCTGTATGTTCTGGAGTATTAGGTGGGCTTCCCCATGCATTAAACTCTTGGCCTCGAGCGCCTTCGCGTGCTATCCAATTTGGGTAAGTACGACGTAAACCGGTATCTTTAATCGGCTCGTGAGTATTAATGCTAATACCACGTTTTGCGGCTTCGGTAACGCTATGTAGATATTCGTTAACCATAAATTGGCCGTCGTGCCATTCATGGCGCACTATACCATTTTCATCAACGCGCTTAATGTCACCACCGTCTGCTACGTAACCGGTTTTAACTTGAGTCACGCCATGTTTTTGATATAAATCATAAGCATCACTCATTTGATTTCGGTAATTAGTGACTGAACCAGAGGTTTCATGATGGCCAATTAAACGGACATTTTTATTGTGACCGTATTGTGTAATCTCATCGATATTAAAATCAGGGTAAGCCTTCGTAAAGCTGAATACATCGCCGTTATCGAACCAACTACCATCCCAGCCTTCATTCCAACCTTCTACCAATACCCCATCAAACCCATATTGGGCGGCAAAGTCCATATAACGCTTAGTTTCGCTGGTGGTCGCACCATGCTTAGGGCCGCTTCCCCAGGTGTTTTCATTGAGGTGCATTCCCCACCAAATGCCGACGTATTTACCCGGTTGCACCCAAGACACATCACCTAGTTTATTGGGTTCATTAAGATTAAGGATAAGATCTGAGTTAAGTAAACCTGGGGCATCTTTAGCAATTTGAATCGTACGCCAAGGTGTTGAAAAGCCAGGTTGAGTCTTCACTCGAATACCATCTGACCAGGGGGTTAAATCAGCACGTAAAATACCGTCACGCCCTTGATTAAGCACCATTGCGGCATAATCGGTGAGGGCGGCTTCATGGATGCTTAAATGCACGCCATCAGCCGTTCTAAAAGTCATAGGTGTGTGGGCTCTGTCGATTTTATCAAGTGAGGTTGTACGGTATAAATATTCGTAGCGGTTCCAGCCGCGCCCGGGGATCCACCATGCGGTTGTGTGTTGTGGATCTGGGATGGCAAATTCAGTCAATTCATCGGTAATATCGAGTTTTGGTGTGTTAGCCAACCCGGTTTGTTTTGGCACTAGGTAACGAAAGCCAATACCGTCATTAAATGCTTTAAATTCGATATCGAAGTCAATTTTGCCGTTACTCAGAGTGGCGACCACGCGGTTGTAATGATCGCGGATATTTTCACGTTCACCCCAAGGTTGCTGCCATGTTTGGTCTACGCTGCTGTTAGTCACCTGTTTAATGTTAAAATCAGTACCTAATTCACCTACCTGTTGAAATACCAACCCTAATTTACTTGGGTTAATAACAATATTGTCATTAAATTTTACTTGGTATTCAGGACGGCCATTATCATCGGTCAAGCTGATGTTGATGTGCTTGTCAGGCGAGGCGACATTAATGGTTTTAGCTTGAGCGATACTGGGAATGGTGGCTAGCGCGACAGCACAAGCTACTGCGATAACATTAAGTGCAAAGTGTGACTGTGTGGATAGCAGATTTGCACCGTTAAATAAAACGCGCGCCATAGTATGTCCTTGTTGATTATTATTTTATCTTTAGAACAAGTAATATATGACGCTTTTCGTTTATACAGCAAAGATTTGCATACGTATTCAGTGTGCCAAGCAAGTGCTTGAAGTGAAATTACGCAACAATTTTATTACCCCACGAACAATGATTGGCTCAGGGTTGATTACTTGACTCAGACATTGTTCACCAACACTTTATCCTTTACGCAATCGTATTAATTTACAATCTCATGTCCAATTCATTGTGTATTAACACCACGCATTGTGATGCAAACAACATTTTGGGCCCCAAGTTTATGTGCTGGGTACCCAGGCGTTTAAGACTGTTAAAGCTCTTTTTAGGCATAGGAATATGATCGGTCAGTAAAAAACACGGGTTAGCAGCAAACTCGATATCACGTACTGGGGTGCCTTTTTTCTCTAACATATACAGCTGATAATCTTCCGCTAACTCTTGCACCAGTTTTTCAAAACTCACAGTGCGCACTGTGATACCTGCTTCAACTTCACGTAACTGTTCTTTCGCCATGCCTTTAGATGTCGTTAAAGCTTTAGCAATTTTATGGGTTAAGTTTTGCTCATGGAAGCCGCCAATATGACCTAACTCACTTGAACGGAAACAGATGGTGCGAGAAAAATCGAGGGTGCTTTCTAACACTAAATACACCACTACATCGTCGCGATGTGATTGGGCGACAAAAATGGTATTCATCAAAGTGTGAGCTAAAATTTCAGTGTGGGCCGATTGACCAATACCTGCCAAAAATTGTTGGCTATCAACGGGAGCTGCTCTGGCTCGAACTACAAAAGCGCGCATGGGGAAATCCTATTAGAGGTAAATTAAACATGAAGCGGATAACGTAGTCGAATAATCAATCAGTTAAAGCCTAATATAATGTCTATTATCACAGTTTAAAGGCCCGCTGTAACGCTATTAATGACTGAAAAAATGAGTAGCGCAGATTCAAGTTATTTATTAGTTACGGCTATGTAGTTAATTGAATAATTGATAAAAAAGGGATTAAATTTGTGGCTTAATCCCTCTGGAGTATTTACTTGGTCTGGCTATCGTAATACTTACTACTAATCATGCCTTTAACAATTGATTCAATTTGTTTGATCGGAACCACCGATTGTATTCCTTGTGATGATTGCGGCGTCACTGATTGCGGTTCATCTATCCATTCATTAATTGAGGTGAACAATAATTGACCATCAGCACCTTTTTCAATTTTGGCTACATACCACCACTCTGTAATACCAACTGTTGGTGGGCTAAATATGCGTTGTTCATTATTAAATATAAATTCAACACGTGTTGTAGCCGGGTCAATGTCAGGTGAGCCAGAGAAATTTTTCACGTAGTAATCGTATCTACCTTCGACAGGAAACTGAGGAATTGAAATCACTTCAGGCCCATAACTTGTTACATCATCAACATCTAAATAGATGATGGTTTCATTAAGGGTGACTTCTGAATTGGCATAATACACATGGCTTTCATTACCTTCAGTATCAGTAATATAGAGATGTGAGTCTAAATCTCTTGGTGCTTCACCCCAGTTCAAGGTTATTTTAGTTAACGCTTCAGATAGCACTAAACACTCTGCTAAGGTGATGTCCTGTTCAAACGTGTTAATAATAGATGTTCGGCTTTGAAATCCGATAGTGGCGCCAAGTAAAACGGTAGAATGACGCTTAACTGGGATGCTAAATGTGCCATCATCGATAGAGAATGTGAGTGAGCGCCCCAAGTAATCACGTCCGTCTGAAATAACGCGAGCACCATTTAACAAATTACCATCTTCATCTTCCACACAACCATTTACCATAATGGTGTCGTAAATCATATCAGCATTCCAAGTAGTGAAATGACTAACATTACCTTGATAAAATGATTCACCGTTGACTGAAACTAATTGCGCTTCACCTTCTTCGATCCATAAACCTGACGTGGTGTCGAAATAATAAAGCGGTATCGTTGAGGGGGGAGTAGTACCTGCTACAGGTATATGAATTTGCGCGACTTTGTTTGGAGCGAGTTGTAGCTTGTTACCTGCACTATCAACAAAACTAACTGTAATAGCACCAAATGATTCTATTGGCACAATTTCGTTGGCACCGTTTGTTGTGAGCATATCACCTGGCATCATTTCAATATCAATAGCCGGGTTAATGACGGTTAGTTCAGCTACAACGGCAGAAGATACAAGGTTACCATTTAAATCAACAAGGCTGTTTTCAGGTAAAGTAACAAGCACATTACCATCAACAGCTAGCTCAGATACTTGAGTCGCATCAAAACTAATTGATGCATGAACAGGTTGTAATAGTAAATTGTGTTCTTGGGTTAGTTCATTTCTTGAAATACTCAATGCAGCTTCAGAATAATCTGTCGCATCAGCCACAAGAGTCAATCTGTCACTCAATTGAGTATCTTGGATTTTTGCTGAAAATAAGCCTTCAGCATCAGCCGTTACTGTATTAACAACTAGGTTACCATTAGATAAATTCACGACACTTTCTGGAATGACTTCACCATTAAAATAGTTAATCGTGGTACCAGAAATAGTATAGAAAAACTTTTCATTTAAATTGAAACTAACTTGAATTGGCGCAACGCCATCTTCACCACCGTCAGTAACTTGTACAGAAATATCGGTTGATGTTGTTTCATTTACGGAAGATGTATAAGTTATTAAGCCAGAAGGACTAATCAATAAACCATTTGGTCCGGTAATTAGTTCAAAGTTAATGTCATTTTCAGTGTCAGAATCGTCTACATCAGAAACGACTAATTGGTAGGTAAATGTCGAGCCTGAATCTACACTTTGCGCCACGATAGAAGACACAACCGGGGCATCGTTTACAGGCGTTACAGAGACTTCAAAGTTCTGTACAGCAGGTTGCGCTTCGTCTTCTCCACCATCACTCACAGTAACCGTGATTGTCCCAGACGTTAATACACCTTCAAGTGGTGTCCATGAAATCAGACCTGTATTGTTAATGGCCATACCATCTGGCGCATTGGTTAAATTGAATGTTAAATTCGTACCATCATTGGCATCGTCTTGATCGGTAACGGTTAGCTGATACAGGTATTCACTATCTTCAATTGCAGTGACAACAGCGCTAGAAGATATTAACGGTGCGATGTTTTTAATCACCTCATTTTCATCATCGGAAGATGAACCACATCCGGTTAATACAAAAGAAAGTGCAGTTGCAACAACAGAAAGTCGCCACTTGTTTGTTAATTCCATTTACCTACTCCATGAATTAATAATTGTTAACTAGTCATTAAAATATTAAACATAAGGTGTTGATCTTTAGTTGCATATTTCGTTGCGATAATGACGATTAAACAATGATTTATCAATAATCATAAGTGATGTGCATTGGCGATTAGCGCACACTTTTGTATAGGTTAAATGTTAATAGCAAGCCAAATATGGCTATATAATTCTGTTAGCAGCATCAATTTTAATACAGGCAACAAGAAAGATATTTTTCAAATCTTGTGTGTGAGATCGGTATTTATAATTAAAAAATACGTTATAAAGTACAAATAAATTACATCTTTAATTGGAGATACTATGTCTGGATCTGTTCACGGCCATCAAGTTATGCAAATGATGCTAACCCACGGCTCAGCGTTAACAAAACAAGAGCTTAAAATGATGATGCAAACTACATTTGGTGCAGATAGTCGTTATCATACTTGCTCTGCAACAGAGATGGACGCTGAGATGCTGATTGAGTTTTTAGAGGGCAAAGGTAAGTTTATTCCCAGTGACGGCGGTATTACCACTGCAGCAGATAAAATTTGTAATCACTAAATTAATCAAGATGACAATATGTGGCTTAGCACTAGTGGGTTCTAGATAAGCCTAATGTAAATATAATTTACCATACACTCTTCAATTTCACTCACTAACTCTTCAGTGTTGATTTCTGGCTCGGATAAATCCATTTTACCAATTAAGCACACAATCCCCTTTGAACCTTTGAATTTCAATATGTGATCAACATCAAACTTTAACAATAGGAAGGCTCGTATTGTGTAGATAAAGGTAAAGGTGTGGTTATACATATAAATATAGATTTTCTAATTACGCAATCTAATCACGCAATCTAATATCACACAAATAATCGCTGTTAAATAGCACACTTACGCAGATACTCAGGATTGGCTGAAGCCCATCCTGCTGATTTAAACACTCATGCCATTGGCAGTATCTAAGACTAAGGCCAACTCATGAACACATTCTTTTCGTCCTCAAAGTTGAATATTGCCACAAGCAGCCTTGACTGGGTTATGGGCCAAACCATAAGACATTCATTAAATCTGCAAGATGCTGTAGCACTTGATGAATTACAACAGCTGATTGTGCCAGACAAGCCGATTGAAACGCTTTATATCCACATTCCTTTTTGTCATACCTTGTGCCGTTATTGCTCGTTTCATAAAATTAAATTTAATGAACCAGTAGCCCGAGAATACTTTAAGGCGCTGAGACAAGAAATCCGCCAAGTGCTTGCCAAAGGATTTCGTTTTAATCGGGTGTATATCGGCGGTGGCACCACAACTATTTTAGAAGATGAGCTGATCAAAACAATAGAGTTGATTAAGTCATTAACATCAGTACGTGAAGTCACTTGTGAAAGCGATCCTATTTACTTTAAAAATGGTCAGCCGCATTTGCTTAACGGTTTGGTCGACCGAATGTCGATTGGAATACAAAGCTTTGACGATAAGATTTTAAAAGCGGTTGGTCGTTTTGAAAAATTTGGCAGCGGTTTACAACAAGCTGAGTATGTTAGCCGCGCTATCGAGATTATCCCTACGGTTAATCTCGATATGATGTATGGCTTTACCATGCAAACACCGCAGACGGTGGCAAACGACTTGGCTCAAACCATTCGTTTACGTCCAGATCAAATTACCACTTATCCGTTAACCATTGGCATTGGTAAAAATCGCAAAAAAGCCGGTTGCCTTGCTGGCGAGCCTGAAGCGTTATGGCCACAGTTTTTAGCGGTAAAACAAGCGTTAGCTGAACACTATATTATGGAGTTTCCGTGGACCTTTAGCCGTAACTTTGGTCAGCCAGTTGAACATAAATATGTATTAGATGGTGAAGACTGCTTCGGTGTCGGTTCAGGCGCATTTGGTCGCTTTGGGGAGCAATTTAGAATTTCCAGTTTTAATATCCCAGATTACATTAACCGTATCAAAGCAGGACATAGCGGCACTTGTTATACCAAACCATTAAAAACCAAGGCACTGTCACAGCATTATTTAATGATGATGATGGGCTGCGGCTTACTGGATAATCGACAATGTAAAGCCTATACCGGCAAGTCTTTGTGGCACGCATTCCCGTTAGAAATGAGTTTTTTAATTTCAGCTGGAGCACTGAATAAGCAGGGTGATAATTATATCACTACGGTTGAGGGTCAGTTTATAGCGCTAAAAATGTTTTCAGGCTTTTTGTCTGGAATGGATTTTTTACGCGAACAGGCCTGTGGATTGCCCTTAAGCGTAATTGAAACGATGCCGAATATTTAGTTTGTGCGTTATCGATAAACGTTTAAAAAAGCCACAGGCAAGCATATCTGTGGCTTTTTAATGAGATACTTTTTTACATAAACTAAACAATTATAAGTATCAGTTTATGCCTTATTGGCGACGTTAAGAATAACAGACTGCAAAGGGGCTAATTCAATATCAACACTGGCGCTGCCATCTTTGTGTAAAATGAGTTGTTGATTCTGTGGGGTACTTTTCAGCAAATCTGTCAGCTTTTTATTACTGCTAATTTGCCACGTTTGTATCAGTGTGTTTGGCAACTGAAGGGTAAATTGTTTGCTGTGGCTTTGACTGAAATTACTGACAATGATCAATTGCTGTACTTCGTTAAAACGGCTAAAAGCAAATACGCTGTCGTCATAGCCTTTAAGCTTATTTTGGCGTTGTAGGCTATCGAGTTCCCTGTACTCACCGCTTAGCGCAGTAGCAGTGTGGCTTAAGTTTAATAACGTTTGATAATAAGCGCGTAATGTCTTTTCATCGCTTGTGGACTGTCCGCCATCAAACTTGCCGTTGTTCATCCAGCGTTGATGAGCCGGTACGCCCACATAATCAAAAATACTGGTGCGAGTCGGTTGGCCAAAACCTGCATTTTCAGCGCCTTGTTCGCCAACATCCTGGCCAAAATACAGCAAGGTGGGTGAGCGACTTAAGGTTGTAGAGATCACCATGGCAGGTAGGGCATTAAATGGATTGCCAGCAAACTCGTTGGTGTTGATGCGTTGTTCGTCGTGGTTTTCTAAAAAGTGCAGCATGTGCTGATCGATGTCACTGACTTTGGCTTGAACTGTCGCAATGGCTGCAGTGCTAGCTTTACCTTGAATAATGGCTTTTAAGGTGTCATATAAATCGACTTTGTCGTACAAGTAATCCATTTTACCTAAATGAATATAATCGCGGTATAAATCGGGGTTATACACCTCAGCCAGAATAAACGCATTTGGGTTGGTGTGCTTGATGTGGCTATTGAGGTAGCTCCAAAACTCTACTGGTACCATTTCAGCCATGTCGTAGCGAAAACCATCTACGCCTTTGGCTAGCCAATATTGCGCAATGTGCTCAAATTTACGCCATGAATCGGGAATGTTATCGGCCGCTTGTGTTTGCCAAAAGGCTAAATGCTCGGCGGTGCTTTTGTTTTCATATTCTTTTGGCAGAGCAGGGAAGTCATGGCTACCATCGGGTTTGACTCCATAATTTATTTTAACGGTTTCGTACCAATCGTTGGCATCGGGCTTGGCTAAACGTGAACCGTTGCCGGTCCATTTAGCCGGTGACTCGGCAAACTTTCCGTCTATGAGGGGATGTGTTTCGCCGCCTAATGGCAAATAACCATCCGATGCTTGTGGGACTTGAAAGTCTTCACCGACTACATAATAGAAATTGTTGTGTCTACTATAGGTGTTAGTTTTATCGTCGTTAGCACCAAAGTCTGGCTCGCCTTTTGGCGCTGAAATAGAATGATAATTGCGCGCGACATGGTTAGGCACTATGTCGATAATCACTTGCATACCATTGGCATGGGTGCGGTCGATTAATGCTTCGAATTCTGCCAAGCGATTAGCCGGATTATCCGCTAAATCTGGATTAACGTTGTAATAATCTTTTACCGCATAAGGTGAACCCGCACGGCCTTTGACGACATCAGGATCATCATTACCAATGCCATAATATGTATAGTCATTGACTAATGCATGATGCGGTACGCCGGTATACCAAACGTGTGTGGTGCCTAAGGATTTAATGTCTTGCAAAGCTACATTGGTAAAATCGCTAAATTTACCTACGCCATTTTCGGCAATGGTACCCCATGCATTATTGGTGGTATTGGTGTTGCCATACAGGCGAGTGAATACTTGATATACCACAGGTTTGCCTGTTGCAGTAGTTTGACTGGTTTGAGTAACTGATACCATATCGTTATCGATTTTTACCGCAGTATCAGTTTGTTCAACGCTATTGGGTTGGCAAGCGCTTAATCCTAACCCCAGTATACAGGCTAGTACCAATGCCTTTGGGGTCGGTGAAGGTAGGCGAAGTTGGCTTACTAACGGTTTAGTGATGGGGCGCATGAGTCTCTCTTTTATTGTTTTTATGAGAGTGATTCTATTGAAGAACATAGAACCACTCCTTAATGTCAAATAACTGAACGTATCTGTATCTAAACTTTAGAGCGTAAATTCCAACGTCTAAATATTCGACTCTAAATATTCGACTCTACATATTCGAGTATACATATCTGTGATAAAAATCAATGGCTCAGTTTAAGAATCGTGACACCTTTATTGGCCAAGGTAAGCGGCTTAGATAATGAGTACGTTTGTTTGTTGATAATATCAACGCCAGTAGTGTTGTCATTAATCGCAGGTTTGAAACGTTGTAAATCAAGTTCAATAGGCTGGCTGTTTTTATTGTAAATGATCAGTAAGGTTTCATCGCCCTGATGACGGCTTTGGACATAAACACCGTCTTTGGGCACAAAGTGCTGCAACTTACCTTGTTGAATCGCTAATGAGTTTTTACGGTAATTTAATAATGTACGTACGAAGTTAAGTGCTTCGGTTTGTTGTGCATTCAACCCTTTACCTGTAAATACATTGACACTGTCTTGTGGCCAGCCACCAGGAAAATCTGCGCGCACAGCGCCGTCGTTACGGTCTTCTGTAGGACTTTGCATGACTATTTCTGAGCCGTAAAATATTTGTGGAATACGGTTGCTGGTCAGTACATAAGCCATGGCCATTTTGTACAGTGCAATGTCGTTTTTCATTAAACTGTAAATACGGTTAGTGTCGTGATTACCTTCAAATAACACTAACTGGCTTGGATTGGCATACACCACATCGTTAGCCAACATTTGGTAAAGATCGATAAATCCAGCGCCCCAATCTTCCTCTTTGGTTAAGCTTGCTATAAGAGTGTCGTACAAGGGGAAATCCATCATGCTGGGTGCAAAAGATTGATAACCATCTACATTTACCTTACCAGCTTGCCAGTAGCTTACCGTCACTGGGTTACTACTCCATTCTTCGCCAACAATATTAAAATGCGGGTATTCATCCATAATGGCCTTTGACCATGCTGTTAGAAAATCTTTGTCAGCATAAGAGTAGGTGTCTTCGCGAATACCGCTCAGCCCCGCGTATTCAACCCACCAAATACTATTTTGAATTAAGTATGTTGCCATGTGCGGATCGCGTTGATTGAGATCTGGCATAGTGACGTCAAACCATCCATCACTAAAATCGACCGTGTCTGCATTCACAGAGTAAGGATCTTGTACGGTAGTGCGTCTATGGCTTGAATAGCTAACATTTGTAGGGTCTTTCACCCAACGGGATTGACCATTAATCCAAGTGTTACTCGGCATACTGCTCATCCATTTATGACCCGAGCCCATGTGATTAACAACCACATCTTGGATGATGCCAATGTCAAATGATTGCGCTTCTTCTACCAAGGCTTGGTATTCTTGATTGCTACCAAAACGAGGGTCTATTTTATAAAAATCTGTGGTGGAATAACCGTGGTAAGAATATTTTTGTTGGTTATTTTCAAGCAATGGATTAATCCACAATTGAGTGACACCTAAATCATGCAAGTAGGGCAGTGCTTTGCGGATCCCCATAATATCACCACCATGGCGGCCGCCATCAAAGCTTCTATCGGCTTTTTCAAGCATGTCTGGGTGGTTATCATTGTCGGGATTACCGTTAACAAAACGATCTGGAGTGATTAAGTAAATCACATCTTTATTACTAAAGCCTTGGCGATCGCGTGAACCTTTTTGACGGGTTTGCAGCTCATAATCAAATTGCTCAACTAATTGGTCGTCTTTATATACCCCCAAAGTCAGTTGTTGTGGTTTAGCTTGGCTTAAGTCCAAATTAACAAATAAATGGTCGTTACTGTCGGTTTTATCAACGCTGCTGAGTGTGACACCTTCAGCCTTGATTAATTTCACTTGGGTGTCGCGAATGTTATCGCCAGCAATCAATAGTTGTAACGTAGGTTGTTGCATACCCGCCCACCATGACATGGGCTCGACGTTAAGTGCGGCATTCACCGACATGGCGCTGACACTGAGCGCACAGCCTAATACTAAACGTGATGCGAGCTTGCTGATGCGATGTTGGCCTAGGGGCGTTGGGTGTGAGTAATGTGATGACATGATTACTAGTCCTGTTTTATGTAATTTATTTTTATTCTGTTAACGCATTATTACTTTTTATCAAATACTTAAATTTTTTCGATATAGGTTTCATGGGTCGGCATTTGCTTCACCGTGCTGGCAATGACCTTACGGATATTGGTTAAATAGTCGGTTAAATCGACTTGGCTGACCGCTTGGGTCAGTGGATGATAATCTGCAGGAATAATGCCTTGCCCTAACATGACCTGGATCCAGGCCGCTTCGGTAAAGAGTTCATCTTGATGCCGAAAAACCGTTGCCGTGGTGCTAAATAAATCTATTTTACGTTGTAAGCTTGCGGGAATATCCATGTCGCGACATTGCTGCCATAAACCGTGTTCACCGTCGGCAGATTGTTTAGCATTAAGATGATAGTGCAAAATAATAAAGTCGCGGATTTGCTCAAACTCGGTTTGTGATTGGCGATTAAACTCATCAATGTGCTGTGCTTGAATGCCGTTTCGGGGAAATAATTTGGTTAAACGAATTATCGCCGATTGGACTAAATGTAAGCTGGTGGACTCTAACGGTTCTAAAAATCCGCTCGATAACCCAATAGCAACACAGTTTTTATGCCATTGCTTGATGCGCCTGCCTGTGGTGAAGGTGATTTTACGTGGCTCGGCTAGCGGTTTTCCGTCTAGGTTGGCTAATAAATGCTGCTTAGCTTGCTCGTCGCTCATATGTTTACTGCTATACACAATGCCATTGCCAGTGCGATGTTGCAGTGGAATACGCCACTGCCAACCAGCATCATGGGCGGTTGCTTTAGTGTAAGGCGTGACAGGAGAGGTGCTTTCAGATGGCACGGCATATGCGCTGTCACAGGGGAGCCAATGCTGCCAGTTTTCGTATTCTACCCCTAATGCTTTTTCAATTAATAAAGCAGAAAAACCGGAACAATCAATAAATAAGTCACCATTAATACAGCGACCATTTTGTAAGGTGACACTGTCTATCGAGCCATCATTGGTGAGTTGAGTGCTGGTTATAGTGCCTTCTATTCGAGTGACGCCACGTTGTATGCTGTATTGGCGTAGTAAGTTGGCGTATAAGCTGGCATCAAAATGATAGGCATGGGTGATACCACTCATCTGCGCTTGAGCAATACTTTGAATAGGTTGGAATTTATTATGTTTAGCGGCCTGATAATTAAGCGAGTATTGCCAAAAGTCATTAGCGTTAAATGAATTTTGATTTTGTTGGCTACAATTAGCTTGAGCGCTGAGCCAATAATGATGAAACGAGGTAAAGCCTAAGTCACGACCAATGTTACCAAAAGCGTGCATATAAGCATCGCCTTGTTGGTGCCAGTTTTCAAACTCGATGCCTAATTTAAAGGTGGCTTGAGTTGCTTTAATAAAGTCTTTCTCGCTAATGCCCAATACGCTGTTAAATATCTGCAGGGGCGGAATGGTGGCTTCACCCACACCTATAGTGCCGATGGTATCAGACTCAATAAGGGTGATGTTAAGTTGTGTTTTAAACAACTTGGCTAACATCGCTGCGGTCATCCAGCCCGACGTTCCGCCGCCTACAATGACAATGTTTTTTATTATTGTTTGAACCATTGTTATCGCCTTTTTAACTATTTTTGATTTATTTTTATTGAATCCGATAAAATAAAAAAGCCCCTGTAATAGGTTACAGAGGCTTTTTTGTCGGTTTAGTACATTCTATAAGCCCATTAGAACTTGTAGTTTGCGCCTAACATAAAGTTACGACCGTAGTTTTGATAATCACGCACGTGACGTGCATCTTCACCTGTGTACGATGTAAATGGCTCGTTGGTTAAGTTGTTTACTTGGAACTGAACCGATAAGCCGTAAAGAGCATCGATACCGCTTTCGGTAAAGTCATAACCAATTTGCGCATCAACAACGGTTTCAGCTTTTACGTTTACGTTTACACGAGTCAAGCTGATTGCGGTGACTTCACCTAAGAAGTCACTACGGTAACGTGAGCTAATACGTGCTTCGAAGCCAGCATTTTCATAGTAAACCGTGGCATTGAAGGTTTTTTCTGAAAGGCCAGGTAACGTGGTTGGATCGCTATCTGGTGTTTCTTTCACTTCACTGTCGTTGTACGAACCACTCAAGATAGTACCAAAACCTTCTAGTTGGTCTGCAAAAAGGCCAAAGTCGAGAGACAAAGACGCTTCTATACCTTGTACATAACCACCTTCACCATTTTGTGGTTGTGAGGCTAAACCAATTGGATTGCCTTCACGATTTGGGAACAACTCTCCAAAGTTAAAAGGAGCTTGTTGGTCATATACATAGTTTTCTAAGTCTTTATAGAACACAGCTAATGAGAAATAACCTTGGTCGCTAAAGTAGTTTTCGTAGCTAATGTCGTACTGACGCGCTAACCATGGGCGTAGTTCTGGATTACCTGCACCACCGGACCAGTTTACGCCGTCAGTTGGGTTTTCGTTGTAGCTAAAGTTTACGTTAGCATTCATTTTGTCCATGCGTGCGCGGGTTAACGTACGTGCAGCGGCAAAACGCAGCATTTGACCATCGGCAACTTCAAAGCCTAAGTTCATGCTTGGTAACCATTCAAGGTAGGTATCGCCCGCTGTGCGTGCTGTCAATACAACTGCATCATCTTCAACTGTCGCGACAGTGCCATTTGAGCTTTGATCAGTATGAACGGCCTGTATGCCAATGTTACCGGTTAATGGGAATCCAAAAAGCTCAGACTCTAAGTTGGTTTTAACATAAAAAGTTGAGACTTCTTCTGAAACGTCCCAAGAGTTAGTCGCACGGGATAAATCGACATCTGCTACGTCTGTTTCGGTATAGCCGCCCGCATTGTAAAAGGCTAACGAATCATAACTGAGCACATCACCCATGCCGAAAAAGTCGAGTGAGGTTGGCGATAATAAATATTGCTCTGGTACAGACTCTAGGTAGTTATCTGTGCCGTCATAGCCCGCTAACGTTAGGTAATAACCTTTATCAAGCTTGCTTTTATCACGATTAGTGCGGTTAACACCAAACTCAACGCTGCGCACAGCACCGTCATCAAACACATATTCTGCGCTTAAACGGAATGAGTTTAACTCATCTTCTATTTCAGGCTTGTTAATAAAACCGTCTTGAGTATTGGCACCAAGTGGGCTACCCCAACCCAGTGGGTCACCTAATTTGATGACATTAGGGTCTGCATAGTTAAGGTCATGAGTAAAGTTGTAACCACCATTACCGTTGTAAGCAAAGCCTAAGTCATCAACTGCACCAACACCGGTGCCACGGCCTGTACCAGTATAACTTTCCATACCAATGTCGGTACGATCCACTTTTGATAAAGCAATATCGGCTTCAACGCGCCAGTTATCATTAATGGTGAACTTGTTATTCCAGCCAATTGAAAGTGATTCAGCATCACGTTTGTTGACATCATTACGGATAACGACTTCGGCACCATTAATGGTTCCTTGTGTCACTAAACCATCTTCGGTAGTTGTCGCAGTCACTCCACCGTTAGTACCCCAAGCTGCAGGGATTTCAATACCGCGTAAACGCTGGTCATCAGTGAACTTTGTATAGTAAATGTCAACAACTGAAGTGAATTTTTCATTAGGTGCGTATTCAAATACAGCTAATACACCATCACGTTCTAATTCACTTGAACGCACAAATGGTTTTGCGCCACCTAAAACACTGTCACCGGCATCATTTTCTGGGTAACCCCATGCCTGCCAGCGTTCTTCTTGGTTGGGTGACATCATGCGGGCATAACCTAACGCAATACCGATAGTGTCGTCTGCAAACTGGTCGATGTATGAAATGCTGCCACGATAACCGGTGTCACTTGAACCACTGTTAAGTGATCCTAAATCATTCATTTCGCCACGAAGCGACATCGCAATAGTTTGCTCACCATGGGTTAATGGGCTGATAGTTTGCATATCTACCGTGCCGCCAATGGCCTGCGCCATGACAGACGCATCAGGTGTTTTGTACACCACAACACGATTTAATAATTCAGAAGGATATTGGTCAAACTCAACACCACGGTTATCGTTAACCGAGGCTTGTTCGCGACCGTTTAATGTCGCGGTAGTAAAATCTGGGCCTAAACCACGGATAGAGATAACGTTTGCACGTCCATCTAAACGCTGTGCTGATACACCGGGTAAGCGTGCGAGTGATTCTGCAATACTGACATCAGGCAATTTACCAATGTCTTCGGCAGAAATGGCTTCAACAATGGATGATGAAGACATTTTTAGTGATTGTGATTCTTGTAAGCTGCGACGAATACCAGTGACTTGAATCACTTCAATATTTTCTTCGGCAGTGTCAGTAGTATTAACGTCATCAGCAGCGTAAGCACTCATGCTTGCACCTGCAGCAACTAACGCTAGCGTAAGTAGGCTCGGTTTAAATAGCAACATTCATCTTTCCCCTTTAGTGGATACTTAACAACTTGAAGTCCAGGTCGAGTGTTAGTGTCCTTTTGAATTTTGGTTACAGTCTTTATTGTGTTTTTCCCTCAGCATGCTTAATTAACTTTTATAAGTGACTGCATAAGTGCTGAAGTTATGACCAAATTGTTGCGCAACAGTGACGATACTACTCCCAGTACAGTTTTGCCGACAATATTATGCATACGTATTCAACGTTATTAGTGGCGAATTAGCGGCTCGATTTTACAATTACGAAACAACTTAAGGATACTATTTATACAAGTTAACCTATTGTATTCATAGTTTTTTTATTGTTTCCAGTAAGTGCGTTAGGTCAATTAATTCTTTGCATACGTATGCAGGTGTAT
Organism: Shewanella sp. S1-58-MNA-CIBAN-0166; assembly: GCF_040310085.1. NCBI lineage: Bacteria > Pseudomonadati > Pseudomonadota > Gammaproteobacteria > Alteromonadales > Shewanellaceae > Shewanella > Shewanella sp. S1-58-MNA-CIBAN-0166. Next base: position 187,192 of record NZ_JBEOPN010000002.1, read on the forward strand.
TGAACCTGATTTCCTTATTCACGTATCCTCGGGGTAATGAAAAACAACAGCGAGCTGTTACCCAGCCGCAACATCAAGGTAACTCACAGGTAATTTTGGGGTTAGCTTAATTCTAAGGGGAAGCAATGGATCAGGTAACCTGGTGGCGCGGTGGAGTGGTATATCAAATCTATCCACGCAGTTTAATGGATTCTAATGGTGACGGTGTTGGCGACTTACAGGGCATCATTGCTAAACTTGATTATATTGCCAGTTTAAACGTTGATGCTATTTGGATTTCGCCTTTTTTCAAATCACCGATGAAAGACTTTGGTTACGACATTAGTGATTATCTTGAAATAGACCCACTGTTTGGCACCATGGCCGACTTTGATCAACTTATTGAGAAAGCCCATCAATTAAATATAAAAGTGGTGATTGACCAAGTACTCAGTCACACCTCAGATCAGCATGATTGGTTCGAGCAAAGTCGTCAAAGCCGTGATAACGATAAAGCAGACTGGTACGTGTGGGCCGATCCTAAAGATGATGGCAGTGCGCCAAACAATTGGCTCGCTATTTTTGGCGGTTGTGCATGGGAATGGGAACCACGCCGTCAGCAATACTATTTGCATAATTTTCTTAAAAGTCAGCCAGATTTGAATTTCCATTGTCCGCAGGTTCGTCAAGCTGTGCTGGATAATGTTGAATTTTGGCTTAAAAAAGGCGTTGATGGTTTCCGTCTCGATGCGATTACATTCTGTTATCACGATGAACAATTACGCGATAACCCCGCTAAACCAAAAGATAAGCGTCAAGGCCGTGGCTTCAGTGAAGATAACCCGTATGCTTACCAATACCATTACTACAATAATACTCGTCCACAAACCGTTGGCTTTATTGAAGAGTTACGCGCATTAATTAATCGTTACCCTGGCGCGGTTACCTTAGGTGAAGTGTCATCTGAAGATTCACTTGCCACGATGGCAGAATACACTCAAGGCGATGACCGTTTACACATGGCCTACAGTTTTGAGTTGTTAACCGATGATTTTAGCGCGGCTTATATTCGCCAAACTGTTGAAGAACTGGAAGCCAGTATTGGTGATGGTTGGCCATGTTGGGCTATCGGCAATCATGATGTGAAGCGGGTTGCATCACGTTGGGGTAAAGATAGTGTTAACCAAACGATGGTGAAAATGCTCAATGCGATGTTGTTTTCATTACGCGGCAGTGTGTGTAGTTATCAGGGTGAAGAATTAGGCTTAACGGAAGCACCGATTGAGTTTAATCAATTACAAGACCCCTTCGGCATAGCATTTTGGCCGATGTTTAAAGGCCGTGACGGATGTCGCACGCCAATGCCTTGGGTAAAAGAAGCACCTAATGCAGGTTTTAGTGAGGCAACACCTTGGCTACCAATAGATCCGTTACACAATAATAGTGCTGTAGATGTACAAGAAGCCGATCAAGATTCAATACTGAACAGTTATCGTCATTTTTTACAGTGGCGTAAACAGCAACATATCCTGATTGAAGGTGATATTCAGTTTATTGATAGCCATCCTGATGTATTAGCGTTTATCCGCAGTCAAGATCAACAACGGATGCTAGTTCTGTTTAACTTGTCAGCAATGCAACAAACCTTTGACCTAAAAGCGTTACGTTTATCTTCGACCTTAGATGGACATGGCTTACTCAGTGGCATGCAAGATAAACAGCATCCTGCGACTATCGTATTACCAAGTTATGCCAGTTTTTATGGCTTGCTTGCTAAGTAGAGTGACTAAGCTGAAATACGACAGTATTTCAGCTTTTTTGATCTATTAGTTTTCAGTAGAGAGACAATATAAAAATTAATGTATCAAACTTCAAATGCTATACGGCCGCCATTATAAATTTATAAAACAGCGACATAATAATTAACAACAAGAGACCACACTATGGCTTCATCAATGCAAAGTACTCAACAAACAACAGTGACCGGAGGCAGCGGTAGTTATCGCTTTGCACTTGTGTCATTAACTTCACTGTTTTTCATGTGGGGATTTATTACCTGTTTAAATGATATTCTCATTCCACATTTAAAAGCGGTGTTCTCGCTTAATTACACCGAAGCGATGTTGATCCAATTTTGTTTCTTTGGAGCCTACTTTTTAGTCTCATTACCAGCAGGTAAGTTAGTCAAAAAATTAGGTTATCAAAAAGGTATCGTGACTGGGCTTGTTATTGCTTGTATCGGGTGTTTGTTATTTTACCCTGCTGCAGCGTTTGCAACGTATGGATTATTCCTTGGTGCACTGTTTGTATTGGCGTCTGGGATCACCATTTTACAAGTGGCGGCAAACCCTTATGTCAATGCGTTAGGCAGCGTTGAAACCGCATCAAGTCGTTTAAACCTAACTCAAGCATTTAATGCATTAGGCACGACGGTTGCTCCTTTTTTTGGTGCTGTATTGATATTATCTGTTGCATCTGGCGCGGTAGAAGGCTTAAGCCAAGCGCAATCAGAAGCAGAAGTGGTTAAACTTCCATACCTTATTTTGGCTGCGATGTTAGGCTTACTCGCGTTAATTTTTTCTAAACTCAATTTACCTACCATTGCTGAACACAGCGATGATTCAGCGACTGGCGTGATAACGCATAATGGCAAAACAAGTGCCTTACAAAGCATCCATTTGGTGTTAGGTGCTGTAGGTATTTTTGTCTATGTTGGTGCTGAAGTGTCTATTGGTAGTTTTTTAGTTAACTTTTTAGGCGAAGAGCAAGTTGCCGGTTTACAAGAAGCAGAAGCCGCTAAATATATCACCTACTATTGGGGCGGGGCGATGATAGGCCGTTTTGTCGGTTCGGTTATTATGCAAAAAATTCCAGCAGGTACTTTGTTAGCCTTTAATGCCTTTGTTGCCGCTGCACTGGTGTTAGTGGCAATGAACAGTACTGGCGCAGTGGCCATGTGGTCTATCTTGGCAGTTGGATTGTTTAATTCGATTATGTTCCCAACTATTTTTAGCTTAGCACTCCGAGATTTAGGCCCACACACCTCACAAGGCAGTGGCATATTATGTTTAGCCATTGTTGGCGGCGCAATTGTACCGTTATTACAGGGTGTGATGGCCGATAGTATGGGCTTACAAGTGGCGTTTATTTTACCTGTGGTGTGTTATGCGTTTATTTTATTCTATGGCGCTAAAGGCTCAAAAATGTAATCTGGTTTTGATTACAGATACATTACACTAAATCAACAGCGGCTTTCGGGCCGCTTTTTAATGCATTGCATTAGTGAACATAACATCACACAGTAGTGAAAGGGGGAAGGGTTAGCTTCAATGTATTAAGGTCGGGTGATGTTAAAAAAGGTCATTCACAGAAAATCTATAAACATAGAATGATTGACTCTTTTATGCTGCCAAAGTGAGGAGTAAAGGCTGATATGGCCTTGCTATCAACAGCGTTAATCCCTATGATCAGCACGTTTTTAAATTGATCGTTATATTAGATAGAGAGCCCCCATGTTGACTTATCCGTTGTCAGGCAGTTCATCAGAGTTAGTCTTAAATGTGCTAACCATGGTGTTAACCCGAGGAAAACCATTAGATAGAGCTTATTCAGAGCATTTTTCTGGTTTAACGCTTAACCCATCAGAGCAAGCGCGGATCACGCAAGTCACCGGCGATATTTTACGTCGTTTAAACTTATATTGTTTTCTGGTTGATATTAAACCAGAAGAATTTGATCGTTTAGGGTCAAAATTACTTAACGGTTGGCATGTATTTCATGGCTTAGATTTACCTAAAATGCAGTATTCATTGCAACTAGAGCAAGCAGCATTTGAGGCGAATCTAGAACAAGCCAAAACTGATCCTGTATTATGGGATGGTTGTCCTGAGTGGTTAAATGAGCTTGGTCAGGCACAATTGGGTGATAAGTGGCCTGCTGAACGTGCGGCACTGGCTGAACAACCAAAACGCTATTTACGCGTTAATGAACTGAAATGTAATCGCGACGCCCTTATTGAAAGACTTAAAAAAGAAGGCGTAACGGCAATAGAAGTAAGCGATGTAGCTTCTGCTATTGAGGTCACATCAGACTCAGCATTATTTCGTACCGATGCATTTAAAGACGGTTGGTTTGAACAGCAAGACGCGGGTTCACAGTTAGTTGCCAATGCTGTGGATGCAAAACCAGGTATGCGTGTTGTTGATGCTTGTGCTGGCGCAGGCGGTAAAACCTTGCACATCGCGGCACAAATGCAAGGTAAGGGCCGTTTGCTCGCGATGGATGTTGAACAATGGAAACTGGATAATCTTAAAACTCGCGCTAAACGTGCAGGTGCTCATAATGTTGAAACACGGATTATTGCCAGTTCGAAAACCATTAAGCGTTTAAAATTAACCGCTGACCGTGTGCTATTAGATGTCCCTTGTTCTGGACTTGGTGTGCTAAAACGCAATCCAGATTCAAAATGGCGTGATACTCCAGAGCGTTTGCCTGTGTTGGTTGAATTGCAGAAACATATTTTGCAAAGCTACAGCCGTATGGTTAAAGTCGGCGGAATATTAATCTATGCGACTTGTTCAATCATGCCAGAAGAAAATCGCGATCAAATTGATGCATTTCTTGCAGACAATCCACAGTTTACGCTTATTGAAGATGAAAACATCTTAGTTTCAGAACGCGGCTTCGATGGTTTCTATCTTGCAAAGATGGAACGCATTAGTGAATAATTATTCAAATAAGACCCATTTTTATATTCATTAAATTGATGGTGAGTAACATAAAAACAGTGCATTTATTTGCACTGTTTTTATTTATGGATAAATTTTGCTCGTTAAACTGAGTGTTTTGAATTAATTTACGTTAAGACATTGATTAAGTTCTCACAAATGCATAATCTTATTCATATTAGAAATATCTATTTTTAAGCATTCGCCGTAATAATGGAGCGTTATGGATATAGGACCGCATATCAATAAATTCATAGAAGATACAGACCAACATGATTTTCGTGAATCGAGTATCGAGCGATACAGTACAATACTCGATATGGTATTGCAGGGCCTACCATTAGGCGAAATGCTTCATGCCTTAGTATTATTGATAGAAGCACAAAAAATTGGTACTCGTGCATCAGTGCTTTTATTGAGTGATGACGGTAAACGGTTATTCTCGGGTGCGGCTCCTAATCTTCCTGAAGAATATAACAATGCGATTAACGGCATTGAGATTGGCGTTGATGTGGGCTCTTGTGGCGCCGCCGCATATACTTGTGAAAGAGTCATTGTTGAAGACATTGAACATCATCCTAATTGGAAAGACTTTAAAGCATTACCTTTAAAAGCCGGACTAAAATCGTGTTGGTCTGAACCGATAAAAGACAGTAATCAAAAAGTACTGGGCACTTTTGCCATGTACTATGACACGATTAAATCGCCGTCCAAGCAAGATTTGCACCTAATACAAGAAGCGGCACGTTTGGCCAGTTTAGCCATTGAACGAAGCCGCGGAATGCATATTCAACGGTTAAGTAGCAAGATTTTTAACAGCTTGCCTATTGCGTTAGTTATCACCAGTGAAGATAACTCGGTGTTATCAGCCAATCCAATTTTTAAATCCTTAACGTCTACCTATTACGCCAATCTTAAATTATTTGATGTTCATCGTTTTTTGAGTCACTCCCAACAAGATGTAGTAGCAGATTTATTTGAGCATTTAAAGCGCGGACACCCTTGGCAAGGGGAATTAAAAGGTCTTAAAACCGACAATGATATTATTGATATCTCGCTTAATGTGACCGTTATTCGGGATAGTTTTACGCAACAGAATTGTTTTGCATGGTTAATTACCGATATTTCCGCCCGTAAAAACGCTGAAAAAATGATTAACTTTCAATCCAACTACGATCAACTTACCGGATTGTCGAACCGTAAATACTTGTTTGAAAGTCTACAAGCTATGATCGATTCAGAAGACAGCGTAAACGGTTGCAAGCAAGACTTTAGCTTGATGCTGATGGACATCGACCATTTTAAACAAATTAACGATACCCTCGGACATGATAACGGTGATCTTGTATTGAAATTTGTCGCACAGCGCTTACTGAGTGCCATTCCTGATAATGTCCTTATTGCGCGTATTGCGGCCGATGAATTTGCATTAGTTTTACCGGGTAAAATGTGTACCGAGTCATTAATTAGTCTTTTTGATGATCTAACGGATGAGTTGAAAAAGCTTTTTATTGTTGGCGGTCAAGATGTCATGTTATCCATGAGTACTGGCCTTGCTCGTTATCCACACGATGCTGATAATGTGGAACAAATATTAAATTGCGCCACGCAAGCTATGTACAACGCAAAATCTCGAGGTCGTAATTGTCTGCAGTTTTTTAATCAGCAGATCCAAAAAGATGCAGAAAGACATGCTGAATTGTACTTACACCTTAAATCAGCATTGAGCCAAAATGAATTTGAATTGTACTACCAACCCATTGTGAATCCGTGTAGTGGCCAAATCATTAAAGCTGAAGTGTTGTTGCGCTGGATACATAACGGTCAATTTATTTCGCCAGATGAGTTTATTCCTATTGCAGAAGAATCAGGTTTAATTGTTCAAATCGGAGAGTGGGTGAGAACAGAAGCTCTAACCAGTATTTTAGCATTGCAAAAAATTGGTCATGCCATTCCTTTTTCAATTAATGTGTCGACAATTGAATTTTGGACAACTGAGTTGCAAGAACGTTTTTTAACGTACTTTGATAATATTTCACAGACGTTAGGTGGTAGTGAGATCCCGTATCAATTGATCACTTTAGAAATCACCGAATCACTAATGATGAAACAACAATCATCGATTAGCCAATTATTAACAGAACTTCGGCACCGTGGTATGCAAATTTCAGTGGATGATTTTGGTACCGGTTATTCATCGTTATCTTATTTGGCTAACTTCCCTGTGGACCAAGTTAAAATTGATAAATCCTTTATCCAGAAAATTTCATTGGGTGCGCGACATGAAGCGTTGATTGAAGCTATTGTCAGTATGAGCCGAGCATTAGATCTGTCAATTGTCGCTGAAGGTGTTGAAACTGAAGTTGAATTAGATTTTATCAAAAAACAGAATATTGAAGCGGTGCAAGGATATTATTTTTATAAACCTATGCCAAAAGCTGACTTCTTTGCATTATTGGCGAAACAATCTCGTATCTTTTGATATCAGTGTTTAATATTCGCGCTTAATAAACATAAAAAATGCCGCATTTATTAATGCGGCATTTTTATTGAATAAAGTTAATTCAATGACTTACTTATTTAAGCAAGCATGCTTTTTGGTTCAGTGAACTCAAGGTTCAACGCTTCTGCCACTTCTTTACAGACTACTTTACCGTGCATTACGTTTAAGCCATTTAATAAATGTTTGTCATTTAATAATGCTTGTTTGTAACCTTGGTTAGCTAACTTGATAATGTAAGGTAGTGTTGCATTGTTTAATGCAAATGTAGAAGTACGCGCTACTGCACCTGGCATGTTAGCCACACAGTAATGTACTACGTCATCAACAATGTAAGTTGGGTCTTGGTGAGTGGTAGCGTGCGATGTTTCAACACAACCACCTTGGTCAATTGCAACGTCAACAATTGCACTGCCTGGTTTCATGCGCTTAACCATGTCACGAGTGATTAATTTTGGCGCTGCAGCACCTGGAACTAATACACCGCCAATTACAAGGTCAGCTTCTAATACGTGACGCTCAATAGCATCAGCTGTTGAGTAAATGGCTTTAACCGCTGAACCAAACTGAACGTTTAGGCGACGTAATGCATCGATGCTGCGATCTAAAACAACAACATCAGCACCCATACCAACAGCCATTTGCGCTGCGTTTGTACCAACCATACCGCCACCAATGATGACCACTTTAGCTGGCTCAACACCTGGAACACCACCAAGCAACATACCACGGCCGCCTAATGATTTTTCAAGTGCGCGAGCTCCTGCTTGGATTGACATGCGGCCAGCCACTTCTGACATTGGTGCAAGTAATGGTAATCCGCCGCGGTCATCTGTTACGGTTTCGTAAGCAATACAAACAGCGCCACTGGTGATTAATTCTTCAGTTTGCGGCAAATCTGGTGCAAGGTGCAAATAAGTGAATAAAATCTGGTCGTGACGTAACATTGCACGTTCAACTGCTTGTGGCTCTTTAACTTTTACAATCATGTCTGATTTAGCAAACACTTCAGCTGCTGTAGCTAAAATCGAGGCGCCCGCATCCATATAGTCTTGATCGGTAAAACCAATACCCACACCCGCATCTGATTGAACATAAACAACGTGACCTTTTATGGTTAATTCACGTACGCTTGAAGGAACCATGCCTACACGGTATTCGTGGTTTTTGATTTCTGTTGGAACACCAATAATCATTATTTGAGCCTCGATTGACATAAAAAACCCCACTTCAAGTGGGTATAGTTGTTATTAATTGTGACCTGAACGTGCTTATTTCAGGTGACTCTAGTATAGTGCTGCTTTAGCAGATTATGTTGCTGAATTTCGATAATTAATAGGCAGAAGTGTTGTTTTAAGGACAAAACAAGGTTGAATATATGGCAAATAGTAAAAGCTTTTCAGTGAAAGATTTAGACCGCATTGATCGTAATATCTTAAATGAACTTCAACAGGATGGTCGCATATCAAATGTTGAACTATCTAAACGAGTCGGCTTAAGTCCTACACCGTGTTTAGAAAGAGTAAAAAGGCTTGAGAAACAAGGTTTTATTAGCGGTTATACTGCGTTGGTTAATCCACATTTTCTCGGTGCTTCTTTATTAGTCTTTGTTGAGATCACTCTAAATCGTGACACTCCAGACATTTTTGACCGCTTTAACCGTGCTGTACAATTGCTTGATGACATCCAAGAATGCCATTTGGTCTCTGGTGATTTTGACTACTTATTAAAGACTAGGGTGTCAGATATGTCTGCATATCGGCGATTACTAGGTGAAACCTTACTGAAACTGCCATCCATTTCAGACACTCGTACTTATGTAGTGATGGAGGAGGTTAAACAAACCAATAAGGTTGCGTTATACAACCTAGGGTAATCTCACTAACTTAATCGCCTATCCCGTTTTTAGAGCCGGAATGATGAATTATAGATGACTGTTGTTGCCTATGTTCATCTTTTTCGCTAACTAAACATTTTTTGTATATAAAATCATCATCTTGACTACCATCATCAATGCTTTTATGTTTCTTGATTAATTCGACATAACAATCGATTGAGCTTGATTAATTCAAGGTGCATAATCACTGCAAATACAGTGATATTCTGTTATCTTAACCCTTATTTTTCACTTTTTTATGGATGCTTTCGTTTGACTCAGGAAAATAGTCTTAAAACACTCAGTGGCCTACAAAGGCTACTTGAAGGTGGTCTTATATTATGTTGCATGGTTGCAACCTATATTCTATTGGCATTATCCAGTTTCAATCCAAGTGACCCTGGCTGGAGTCAGTCGCATTTCCAAGGTGAGATACACAACTGGACTGGTGCTGTAGGTGCTTGGACAGCAGATGTGTTGTTTTATTTCTTCGGGTTCATCGCTTTTTTAATTCCCATGATTATAGCCACAACCGGTTGGTTTATTTTTAATCGCGCGCATCGAGTGTTCGAAATAGATTATTTTTCTGTTGGCCTAAGAATCATTGGTTTTATTCTGATGTTGCTGGCGTTAGCTGCGCTGGTCAGTATGAATGCCGAGAATATGTTTGTGTTTTCAGCCGGTGGTGTTGCAGGTGACGTTATTGGTCAAGCCATGTTGCCGTATTTTAATAAGCTCGGCACCACATTACTATTAATGTGTTTTATTGGTGCAGGCTTCACCTTAGCGACAGGCGTGAGTTGGTTAACCATTATTGAGTTAACGGGTTTAGGTTCTATCTGGTTAGCTAAGAAAATATGGACATTGCCACGATTATTTAAACGTGAACGTGAGACCGAAGATACCAAAGGTTTTATGTCATTAGTGGATAAGTTTACCCAACGCCGTAATGAAATTGATCTACAAAATGAACCCTCACTGGATAAGCCAAGCAAATCGGCAGTCAAAGTGCCAATTCATATTAAGCCAGCAATAGAGACGCCACCAATTGTTGAGAAAAAACGCAGTTTCTTTAGCCGCAAGGCTAAACCTGCTGAAGATATTAACGTATCAGACAATGATGACGATGAATTTGATATAGATGATCGCCAAGAACCGTCGATGCAACTCGATAATGACGACACATCTTTTGCACCTTGGGTCGCGACTAAAGATGATGTCGATTTTGATATTGATGACGACAATGATGATGGCGTTAATGATAGCCCTGCAATTAATAATCTAGATATCGCAGATGAACCTTTTGAGGAAGCATTTAATAAGCCTCATTCAACAGGGGCATTAGTCGCTCAGCAAAAGCCGAAAAAAGATGTCCGAATTGTGGATGGCGTTGTGGTAATTGATGGCCAAACCCCTCAACAAGCGCGTCAAAAAATGGATCCGCTACCGAGCATTACCTTACTTGATGTTCCAGATCGTAAGAAAAACCCCATCAGTGAAGCTGAATTACAGCAAGTTGCTCGATTGGTTGAAACAAAACTGGCCGACTTTAACATTATCGCCAATGTAGTAGGGGTGTATCCTGGACCTGTGATTACTCGTTTTGAACTTGAATTAGCTCCAGGGGTTAAAGCGTCTAAAATCACCAATTTATCGAAAGATTTAGCCCGTTCATTATTATCTGAAAACGTGCGTGTAGTTGAAGTTATTCCAGGTAAAGCTTATGTAGGCTTAGAATTGCCGAACAAGTTCCGTGAAACCGTGTTTATGCGCGATGTACTCGATTCTGCCGCGTTTAAAGACAGCAAATCGACATTGTCTATGGTGTTAGGACAAGACATTGCCGGTGAGCCTGTGGTCGTTGATTTAGGCAAAATGCCGCATTTATTAGTTGCTGGTACAACGGGTTCTGGTAAATCGGTCGGTGTGAATGCGATGATCACCAGTTTGTTGTATAAATCGGGCCCAGATGATGTCCGCTTTATTATGATTGACCCTAAGATGCTCGAATTGTCGGTGTATGAAGGTATTCCACATTTATTGTGTGAAGTGGTTACCGACATGAAAGAAGCAGCCAATGCACTGCGATGGTGTGTAGGTGAAATGGAACGCCGATATAAATTAATGTCGGCATTAGGTGTGCGTAACCTTAAAGGCTACAACTTTAAAATTAAAGAAGCAGCCGCCAAAGGGGAGTACATTCCCGATCCATTATGGAAGTCTTCTGAAAGCATGCTAGACGATGCGCCACCATTAGAAAAACTGCCTTCTATTGTGGTGGTCGTCGATGAATTTGCTGACATGATCATGATTGTTGGTAAGAAAGTAGAAGAACTCATTGCCCGTATCGCGCAAAAAGCGCGTGCGGCAGGTATTCACTTAATATTAGCGACACAGCGTCCATCGGTTGATGTGATCACTGGCTTGATTAAAGCTAACATTCCAACCCGTATTGCGTTCCAAGTGTCGTCACGAATTGACTCTCGTACCATTCTTGATCAACAGGGCGCAGAAACCCTATTAGGCATGGGTGATATGCTGTATTTACCTCCAGGAACCGGTTTGCCAAATCGTGTTCATGGGGCGTTTATTGATGATCATGAAGTGCATAAAGTCGTAGCCGATTGGTGTGCTCGTGGTAAGCCACAATATATTGAAGAAATTCTTAATGGTGCTACAGATGGTGAACAAGTACTGTTACCCGGTGAAACCTCCGATAGCGAAGAAGAGTTGGATGCGTTATATGATGACGCGGTAGCATTTGTTACCGAAACTCGCCGCGGCTCCATATCTAGCGTACAACGTAAATTTAAAATTGGTTACAATCGCGCCGCCCGCATTATTGAAATGATGGAAAGCCAAGGTATTGTGACAGCCCAAGGCCACAATGGTAATCGTGAAGTGTTGGCTCCGCCACCACCGAGGAATTAATGATGAATAAACGTATTACAGTGTTAAGCCTATTATTAGCCACAAGTTTAAGCAGCGTTGCCGCAATGGCCGATGACGCAACCGAATTACGCGCTAAGCTATCTAATATAGACAGCTTGCATGCGACATTTACCCAACAAGTGACTGACATTAACAGTAAGCCTATTCAAACCGGCAGCGGGGTGTTTGCACTTGCGTATCCGAATCAATTTTACTGGCATTTAACTCAGCCAGACGAATCATTAATTGTGGCTGATGGCGCTAATTTGTGGATTTATAATCCTTTTGCGGAAGAAGTGACTGTGATGGATGTTGCTCAAGCCGTTGATGCATCACCTATGGCCTTGTTAGTGCATCGAGACGAAGCGACATGGGCTAAGTATTCTGTCTCTAAGCGTGCCGTAAGCGGAAAATCAAGCTGTTTTGATATTCAACCTAAAAAACTTAACAGCAATGTCGTTGCCGTGAGTGTGTGTTTTGACGCGAGCCAGTTAGTTAAATTTAACTTGACTGACGAGCAAGGCAACCTCAGTCAATTTGCGTTAACTCAGCAACGTAAAGTAAAAGATAATGAGACAAACATATTTAAGTTTGCCGTACCTGATAACGTTGATATTGACGATCAACGTTTAAAGCAAACAAACTAGGTTGTTTGATGGCTAATTTAGGTTTTGATTTTGCACCAGATTTTCGCCCCTTGGCCGCTCGCATGCGCCCAAGGGACATTAGTGAATACATAGGTCAGGCACACTTATTAGGTGAAGGTAAACCTCTGCGTAAAGCGCTAGAGGCTAATCGAGCACACTCGATGTTACTTTGGGGCCCGCCTGGTACGGGGAAAACCACCTTAGCTGAGTTAATTGCCCATTATGCCAATGCCCATGTTGAACGTATTTCTGCGGTAACGTCAGGCGTAAAAGACATTCGCGCCGCAATAGAACAAGCTAAAGCCATTGCCCAAAGTCGTGGTCAACGAACCTTATTATTTGTCGACGAAGTTCATCGGTTTAATAAAAGTCAGCAAGATGCATTTTTACCTTTTATTGAAGACGGTACGGTTATTTTCATTGGTGCCACCACCGAAAATCCCTCATTTGAAATCAATAACGCTTTATTGTCGCGTGCGCGAGTTTACCTTATAAATCGACTAAGCTCTGACGAAATAAGCTTAATTGTCACTCAAGCATTAGCTGATGTTGAACGTGGTTTGGGCAAACGCCAATTAACATTACCTGCAGATGTAGCCAAGCAATTGGCCGACATTAGTGATGGTGACGCACGTAAAGCGCTTAATTTGCTTGAGTTAATGAGCGATTTAGTGGCTGATGCTGGCGCGTTTACCACCGAGATGCTGACGCAAGTTGCCGGACACCAAGCTGCGGGTTACGATAAAAATGGCGATCAATTTTACGATTTAATTTCTGCTGTACATAAGTCTGTGCGGGGCTCTGCGCCGGATGCCGCTTTGTATTGGTATTGCCGTATTTTAGAAGGTGGCGGTGATGCTTTGTATGTTGCTCGCCGCTTATTAGCGATTGCCTCAGAAGACATTGGTAATGCCGACCCAGTAGCCATGACCGTTGCACTTAATGCGTGGGATTGTTATCACCGCATTGGCCCTGCAGAAGGTGAACGAGCGATAGCGCAAGCAGTATTATATTTAGCCAGTGCTCCTAAAAGTAATGCTGTTTATAGTGCATTTGGTGCTGCTCGCGAGTTAGCCAAACAAACCGGACACGAACCTGTGCCCAACCATTTACGTAATGCGCCAACCAAACTGATGAAAGACATCGGCTTTGGTAAGGAGTATCGTTATGCACATAATGAACCTGGTGCTTATGCTGCTGGCGAAAATTACTTTCCAGAATCACTGCAACACAGTCAATTTTATCAACCCACTAACAGAGGTTTTGAAAAGCGCATTCAAGATAAATTGGCCCAATTAAACCAACTTGATCAACAAAGCGAGGACAAACGCTATGACTAATGTGTTCTTGGTGGCATTAGGTGGGTCGATTGGTGCAGTTTTACGCTATCTTCTGTCAATTTTTATGATCCAGGTATTTGGAAGCAGTTTTCCTTTTGGTACACTGTTAGTCAATCTATTGGGATCGTTTTTAATGGGCGTCGTTTATGCGCTAGGGCAATTGAGTCATATTAGCCCTGAAATTAAAGCGCTTATTGGCATTGGTCTATTAGGTGCATTAACGACGTTTTCGACTTTTTCGAATGAAACCTTACTGCTATTGCAAGAAGGCTTATGGCAGAAAGCTATTTTAAATGTGTTGTTGAATGTCACCTTATGCCTCTTTATGGTGTATTTAGGTCAACAGCTTATATTTTCACGTGTTTAACTAAAAAGAACTCACAACATGCTAGATCCAAAATTTTTGCGTAATGAACTGGAAATCACTGCCGAGCGTTTAGCCACTCGTGGCTTTATTCTTGATGTCGATAATTTGACCAAACTTGAAGAAAAGCGTAAATCGCTACAAGTTGCTACAGAAGACTTGCAAGCATCGCGTAACGCGATCTCTAAGTCGATTGGTCAAGCTAAAGCGCGCGGTGAAGATACCAGTTCCATTATGGCGCAAGTGGGTGATTTAGGTGCACAGCTAGATGCAAAGAAAGCTGAGCTTGCTGAGTTGTTGCAACAAATCAATAGCATCGCCATGAGCATGCCAAATTTGCCAGACGAATCGGCTCCGGTAGGCGCTGATGAAAACGACAATGTTGAAGTGCGTCGTTGGGGCACCCCAAAGGTATTCGACTTTGAAGTGAAAGATCACTTAGATTTAGGCGAAGCACTAGGCGGTTTAGACTTTAAAAGCGCGGTTAAAATTACCGGTTCACGTTTTATTATCATGCGTGGTCAAATTGCCCGTTTAAATCGTGCCTTAGGCCAGTTTATGTTAGACCTACACACCACTGAACACGGCTATACAGAAACATACGTCCCGTTATTGGTTAACGAAGACAGCTTATTAGGCACAGGCCAATTACCTAAGTTTGGTGAAGATTTATTCCACACTAAACCGGCCACCGAAGAAGGCCAAGGTTTATCACTTATTCCAACTGCAGAAGTGCCATTAACTAACTATGTGCGCGATATGATCGTGGACGAAAGTGAACTGCCAATGAAAATGACGGCGTTAACGTCATGTTTCCGCAGTGAAGCGGGCTCTTATGGTCGTGATACTCGTGGTTTGATCCGTCAGCATCAATTTGACAAAGTTGAGTTAGTGCAAATTGCTCACCCAGATAATTCAATGCAAGCACTAGAAGAAATTACTGCCAATGCTGAAAAAGTATTACAGTTATTAAACTTACCGTACCGCACTATGGCGTTATGTACTGGTGATATGGGCTTTGGATCAAGTAAAACTTTTGATATCGAAGTGTGGTTACCAGCGCAAAATACTTACCGAGAAATTTCATCTTGTTCAAACATGAAAGATTTCCAAGCGCGAAGAATGCAAGCTAGATACCGTAGCAAAGTCGATAACAAACCTGCTTTATTGCACACCTTAAATGGTTCAGGTTTAGCGGTTGGCCGAACGTTAGTAGCAGTACTTGAGAACTATCAAAATCAAGATGGCACCATTACAGTACCTGAAGTATTACGTCCATACATGGGCGGTTTAAGTGTGATTGGTTAATGTTAAGCGCTATTTATAGTTAGCTAATTATAGTTAGCTAATATGATTGGCCAATTGATATAGTCCTAGCCGCAGTCCATTTTAGTGTGGCTAGGGTGTTAATTGTCAGTCTTGTACAGGATAGAGCTTTAGACCTTCGTCGTTCTAAAAGACCTGTATGTTGTGCGCGTTGAGTAACCTCGTAATCCGTAAATCGTGTTAACGGTGTTACCGTATCGCAACACATATTTTATTTTTACGTTGCATTGGAAATTGTGTCACTCAGTTTGAGTTGGTCACATATTTATAAGGGTTGGTACAACCAGCAATGGGTTCAAGTCGGCGTGATAATCGTAGGCTTATCTACTTATCAGTTATCTCCTTTTTTATGTTGTTGGTAATTGTTCAACTAGCTCAAGCAGCATTTATAGTGATAGAAAATATATTTCCAAAATAACCTCAGTTAAGGTTAGCCATTTAAAAAGCCCGCTTAAGTTATCTTGAGCGGGCTTTTTTGTCAGCATTAATCAGCTATAAACATTTTGCTGGTTTGGGTAAGCCTGCAATTTTTGTTGCTTGTTTTGCTGGGCCAATAGGAAACAAGGTATATAAATATTTAGAATTACCTTTATCCGCACCTAAACGTTGGCCTATCGCTTTGACCAACACACGAATAGCTGGGCTGGTTTTGTACTCTAGATAAAAATCACGCACAAAACGGATAACTTCCCAGTGTTGCTCAGTTAACTCAATGTTCTCTGTAGCGGCAATCGCAATTGCCATAGGCTCTTGCCAGTCATTAACATTTTTTAAATAGCCTTGATGATCGGTTTCAATTTGTTGGCCATTAAATTCAAAAAAGTTTACCAAGTTATCACCTTATCGTGTAACAAAGATTGTTCAACAAATTGTGAATAATCAATAATATCAAAAGAGCCCGCAGCTTTATTGGCTAACATAATCATCAAGCGATCCGATAAGCCCCTGGCGACAACATCATCTTGTAGCACAAACAGAGCAATGTTTGCTAAACGCTGTTGCCACTGGGTTTGTAATAAACAATTCACTGCATCGCTAGACAATAAAATACTGTCTGTAGGGTGAATATAGCGTAAGCATGTACTTAAGGCGTCGTCAGTCATTACTGATGTTTGGATATGATGTAATATCAAAATACTAACACCTCATCAGCAGCTTGCAGGGTTTGACTAATCACCTCTGGAGTCGCCACCGTCGCGGCAATACTAAGGTCATTAGGCTGTAATCCTAATGTGAGCATTGATTCTGCACAAACCAATACGGTATTAATATCGTAAAGAGAAAGTGCTTTAAATGCGGACACATAATCTTTAGATCCTGCTTGCTCAGGTGTTTGGCCTGCCAGCAAATGTAATACCGCTTCATTGGTAAATATAATACTCACTTGTTGTTCAAAGCTGGCACTGAGCATGGCAAAATCTAGCCCTTCACGTGTACTTGTGGTACCCAATGGTGCATGCCTAAACATAATTGCCAGTGATTTCATTATCTATTCCACTCATACGTTAAAAGCTAATCAACCTGTCAGCTTGTTCAATACCGACCACTAATTCACCTAAACCGCCCATGGTAAATGCGTCACTGCTATTCCATTGTGGTTTGCCGTTTTCGGTTGCATCTTGTGGAGATAACACACCACGACGCAGCGCTGCAGACACACAATTGGTTAGCGGTATTGAATGTTGTGATGACAATGATTGCCAATTGGAATGCATATCAATTTCGTCAGATGCAGGACAGGTGAGGGCATTACTGTTGGTTACGCCATCTTGATAGAAAAAGACGTTGATAATTTGATGGCCATTAGCTAATGCGCTTTGGCAAAATGATAACGCACGAAAACTGGCTGTAGAGCCATAAACGCTGCCGTTTACTTGAATGATGAATTTGCTCATTATAAAAAAAATGACCCTAATGTAGGGTCATTTTAACGTAATTTGCTGATGAACTCTATCGCCGATTAGTCGTCGCTGCCAATACCCATTAAATGTAGTAGGCTGATGAACAAGTTCAAAAAATCTAAGTACAATGAAATAGTCGCACGAACGTAGTTTGTTTCGCCGCCATTCACGATACGACTAGTGTCATATAGAATGAAACCTGTCATTAGCAACGCAATACCTGCATTCATTGCCATAAATAATATTGAGCTACCGACGAATATATTAATGACCATCGCACCAATCATCACTAATAAACCCGCAAATAAGAAGCCGCGCATAAATGAGAAGTCTTTCTTAGTGGTTAACGCATACGCTGAAAGCGACACGAAAATGATAGAGGTTAACCCTAAGGCCTGCATAATTAAGCCAGGGCCATTTGCCATACCAGCATAATGGTTAAGAATGTAACCGAGCGACGCGCCTTGCATACCGGTAAAGGCAAACACCCAAAATATAGCGGCAGCACTGTCTGCTTTTTTAAGGGTCACAAATAATAACACTAAGCTACCAAGCGATAAGCCTATTGACATCATTGGACCAATGTTGATTGCCATGGCTAAACCTGCAGTAACAGCAGAGAATGCCAATGTCATTGCAAGCAGCATATAAGTGTTTTTTAGCATTTTGTTGACATCAGTAGTCGATAGACTAGGTGATATAACTGATTGTTGATTCATTATCGTCTCCAGGTGTTAACTCAATGATTTGCTCAACGAGAAAAATATCTTTCACAAAAATATATTTCACTCTGAAGCTAAATCCTTTTGTATAGCGTAAGCAATGTACATTAAACAAAAATTAATTCATAACAAACATCATCTTAATAGTCGCTAATTTAACATAAACGTTTGTATAAGTAATGTTATTAACAAAAACTTATTTTGCAAAAGTGGTTTAACTAAGCCACTCTTTTTTTAATTTTTCGGTATCGCCGAGATGATCTAATACCCACTGCATAGCAGGCGTCATATTGGCATTATTCCAAGCTAAACAGCAGGCTGTGTCTTGCTTTGGGGTGGCAAGTTGTTTTTCTATTAGCGCGCCGGCTTTAATAAAAATATCGGCCAAATGATATGGCATGTAACCCACGCCTAAGCCTTCTCTAAAACAATTTATTGCTCTGATCCAATCAGGTACCACAATTCTGCGCTGGTTATTTAACAACCAATTTGGCCTATGGGCAATATTATGAGCCGTGTCTTGCAGGCAAATTGACGGATATTGTAATAATTCATCATCGGTTAACGCATGCTCTGCTTTGGCTAACGGGTGATTTTTACCGACTAAAAAAGACCACTGAATCATTCCCATATCGCGCGACTTGAAAGTACCACCAACAGGAATACTTGAGGTTGCTCCTATGGCGATATCGCTTTTACCCGTCGACAATGCTTCCCACACACCATTGTAAACTTCTAAGCGAATAATCAATTCAATGTCGGTAAAATGGCGATAAAAATCAGCAATCAAGCCACTGATTTTGTCTGCGCGAACCATATTGTCAATCGCAATAGATAAAGAAGGGCGCCAGCCATTAGCCACTTTCTGGGTATCACGTTTAATGTTGTTCAATTTAGTCATTATCTCGCGCGACTGCGCCACAAAATGCTCACCCGCGGGCGTCAAACTGACACTGCGATGGTGACGCTCAAACAATATTACCCCTAAGTCATCTTCAATCTGTTTAATGGCGTAACTCACTGCAGACGGTACTTTATTCAATTTATTGGCTGCGGCGGTAAAACTGCCCACACGGGCAACAATATCTATCATCTCGAATGCTTGTTCTGAAAGCATCTCGCTATCCTTGGCATTGGCAAAATTACTTGCAGTAAAGGTAAACATTAAGCCTAATCAAATCAAGCAAAGTCGCCGCTATCAGCTGTTTAATCACATTTTAAATGACAAAAATGGTCAGCTTAAGTTGATAAGCACAATTCAACTGCCGTTAAGCTCGTTTAAGAACACTTCAAGCCACATATTGTGTTCATCCTCAGTATAGAGGCTTAGCTGTTAGCGAATAATCCATATCGATACACCAATTACAGTTAACTTGAGTGTTTAATCACCACTTAACAAATTATTTGCAATTTACCCTTTACACAAAACAGTCATTGTCATATTATTCGCCCGCTCGGAGGGATGGCAGAGTGGTCGAATGCACCGGTCTTGAAAACCGGCAACGGTTTATCCCGTTCTAGGGTTCAAATCCCTATCCCTCCGCCACATTAAAATAAAAAGGCCCGCTATTTATAGCGGGCCTTTTTATTTGGCGAAAGATAGGACTTTGAACCCACGGGTTCCTCTTTATTACAAGCAAGCTATCCCTCCACAAGATTCAAGACTTAAGTCTTCGAAATTAAAACATGGTCATCCACTTCAACTGATTCGAGAAGATAAGCGTGGAGCCATTAGCTCAAGCAACCATGAGATACTTAATAGGCTAAACATCCCCGCAGAGAATTGGCTTAAAATCACCACAGAGTTTGGTGCATTATTTAAAGGCGCTGTCGGAGCATTACCCGCATTAACTGAATATTGTGAACATTTAGACCGAAAACGACGACAAGGCGCTGCAAATTTTCAGCGCTGGCTGTGCGCTTAAGTCATCATCCCCACTTAAATTACAATTCACCTGACACTTGATAACTATCAAATTTTTCTGCTGTGCCGAATTTCTTTGATGACCATAAATCACTTATTTAACAATGATATTTTAGTTATATCGATTGAAATTGATGAGTTGAGTACATCGAGCGTAACCCTCGCCAAAGCCATGAAAACGAGTTATGTTACTTGTTCAAATAATGGGTGGCTTCGTTTTTCTTTTTCGATTTCGAAAAAATCGAAGGTGGTATGTACAGAAGTGTAACTGATGAAATCGCTGCAAAATTTTGTCTTGAGGTTGTTTCTAAGGAAGTTGCTGGCTTCGACGAGGTATTTCAGGACTTTAAAAGAGGCAATGAAGTTGTCGGCCTAGAGTGGGATAATTGGTCAGGTTACACTGTTGTAGCAAAAGGAATATCAGCAGAGCCATTGGTTCGTGAAATAGCGGGTTACATCAGTGCCACATTCAACTCATAACAAGGCGTGCAATGATCGCCCTTCGGGCTGGACAGCTTTAAGCGTGGCTTCGCCACAAAGCTGCCCATTCACTAGGCGTTATACGCGGGAGGATGCATAGCATGAGTTTTGGAAAAATACTTTTTGCGACATTGCTATTCGCTATTTTAGGCGGTTGCGACACGATATATGGTATTACTCGTTACTCATCCATTGGCTCTGTGCAACTTCCCATTTAGTGTATGGTAAAAGCGACAAAATCAGTTCAAGGAGTCTCTGATGTCGAGTACCGCTCAGAGGAGGGTGGCCGGGAATTAACTTTGAGTGGGATACAGCAACCAGAAGTGATTAGCGGGATTCTATATACCTATGATGGTTTAAATGGAAATTTCTATTTCCGAACTAACCATAAGGGTATTGTTGAATTTAATCATACCTACTTTGGTATTAATCGTCGTCCTCCTCAATCTGATATCGACAAAATCAGGCCGGTGATGCTGAAAATTGAAGACTCAATTACTCAACATTGCAAAATAGATATATCTACAAAAACAGTAGAAAAATGCATGGGAATTACATGTGGCGGCGTATAACAAGCGCAAGCAATCGGACTTGGTCAAGGTGGCCTCTATGAGATTTGTACTGTTAATTTCATTACTTTTCCCTTTTGTCGTAGGGGCAACTGATGTCATGCCTAATGAAGGAAATCTAGTTTATACCCCTAAACTCAATGAAGTTCTCGAATTGAAGATTTGGGCTAAAAATACTTCTAATGTCAGTGGCTTTGCCACTATAGAGTTTACCGTGGTGAAATCAGGCAAAGTGGAAGATGTTAACGTTATTGATGCTTACCCGGTAAGCTTAGGTTACGACTCAGTAGAGGCTATTAAGTTATGGCTATTTACTCCCGCGACAGTTAATGGAGAAGTGGTTAAAGTTACCAATAAGGCAACTTTTCATTTTCAGCAGAAATGACGTATAATAAACCAATTATTCCGACCTCAACTCGCTGCGCTCGTTTCGTCGGCATATTGGGGCGTTAGCTGTTTCGGATACGTATGAGTATTAACATTCAAACTTCGCCATTAATTGCTAAATTAGAGAGATACTTATCTGGTGAATTATCTCATGATGAAATATCAGAATATTCTTGGGCATTAGCGGATAAAGCACCTGATTCAATTCCAGAGGAAGACAAAGAGTATTGGTCTTGTGTTTTTTCAATTATACATCTTGCAGACGAGTCTCACTTCAAAGATGGATGTACTCAAAAAGAGTTAGGTGTACTATTGGAAAAGTTAAAAATAAACCAACACCTGCGATAAAACAGCTAACAAGAGACTATGGATTTCTTGACAAAAGATTATATAAATATTTAAATGTCATATATCGACTACGAATGTTCACTATCTGAGATGTGATTTTTCGATTAGTGATTGATTATAATGAATTTTAATTTTATTTTGTGTCTGATTGCTTGGGTTCAAATCCCTATCCCTCCGCCACATTAAATACAAAAAAAGCCGTTGATTATCAACGGCTTTTTTTGTTTCTGGCGTTTGAGGGGCTCTCCATAAGGATTGACTCAGACAATGTATCTTTATCGAGCACCCAACAATGTATACTTCACGCGTATCTGCTTAGCCAAATATTTACGCGACAAGGGCTTCCCTTTTGACGTAAAAGTCTCCTTACTGACTCGTGACAGAGCAGAAGCGGTCATCCGTAACATTGATGTTGCCGGAGCACTCAAAAAAATCATCAAGTCTATTGACCATCAAACGCGCATTAATGACTTTATTCGCTACGTCGATGACAAAACATGGCCACCCCGATGACAAAACATGGCCACCCAACCCAACTAACTAAACATCATAACTAAACATGGCCACCCAACACAACTGGTTAAATAGCAAGCACTCAACTAGGCTTAGTTACCTTTAACTCAGACAGGTAATCTAAGATGGCCAGACCAAGACAGACAATCGTTAGCCTGGAAGATACACCTTACTATCACTGCTGTTCTCGTGTGGTACGTAAGGCTTTTCTGTGTGGAATTGATCACTCAACAGGAGAGAACTTTGAGCATCGGCGTGAGTGGGTCGATTCACGCATTCTAGAGTTAGCGACCATCTTTGCTATTGATATCTGTGCTTATGCCGTGATGAGTAATCACTTACATGTGGTTATAAAAGTCGATGCTGACAAAGCAAAAAAGTGGTCAGATAAAGAAGTGCTAATTCAATGGCACAAGGGCTTTAAAGGTACGTTACTCACGCACAAATACCTAAAAGAGGAAGACCTTAACCAGTTTGAACTGCAAACCGTCAATCAATGCATTACCGAATACCGTAAACGCTTAATTGATATCAGTTGGTTTATGCGCTCACTCAGTGAGCCCATCGCCAGAATGGCCAACAAAGAAGATAAATGCACAGGGCGATTTTGGGAGGGTAGATTCAAATCACAGGCATTGCTTGATGAAGCTGCAGTATTAGCCTGTATGGCCTATGTCGATTTAAACCCTATCCGCGCTAAAATGGCAGCAACCCCCGAAACCTCAGATTACACCAGTATTCAGCGCCGTATCAATTCAGCAATGAAAGGAGAACAACCAGCAGAGCTATTACCGTTTGTGGGAAATGAAAGGCTCAATATGCCTAACGGGCTCATGTTCAGTGTAAAAGACTACATTGTATTGGTTGAAGATACCGGTCGGATAATTCGAGAAGATAAGCGTGGTGCCATTAGCTCAAGCAGCCAGGACATACTGAATAGACTCAACATCCCCGCAGATAATTGGCTTAAAATCACCACTGAATTTGGTGCATTATTTAAAGGCGCTGTCGGAGCATTACCCGCATTAACCGAATATTGTGAGCATTTAGAGCGAAAACGACGACAAGGCGCTGCAAATTGTCAGCGCTGGCTGTGCGCTTAAGCATTAATTCTTGAAAAACCACCATCTTCCTTATACTTGATTGATATCAAGATTTTCTGCTGTGCTGAATTTCTTAGATGACCATAAATCACTCATTTAACGATAATATTTTAGCCATATCGATAAAAATTGATGAGTTGATCACATCGATCGTAACCCTCGCCAAAGCCATGAAAACGAGTTATGTTATTTGTTCAAGAAATGGGTGGCTTCGTTTTTCATTCTGCGAATAAAGGAGATATGACTGGTGCGCTTTCGCTAACACCCATTGGGCAAACTGTTGATGGAATTAAGTCTGGGATAGATGCATTAGAAGCAGGTTATGAGGAATATCAAAAAACAGGTGATCTAACAAGCGCAGCTGTTGTAGCAGGAAAAGTTGGAATTGAAGCCTATATTGAGCGTAAGATTAAGATAGGTAAAGTAAAGAGTACTGGTGTTGAAGACATTGCTGGGCCACCTTTAATTAAAACTCGTACAGTAACACATGGACCACATTCTGGTGAGCAAGCTGTAAATATTCGGAATGCTGACGGTTCAGGAATCGACATTGCGAAACACAGAGTAAAAGAATATAGATCAGAGCCGAGAAGTAGATCAGGTAGAGCTGCTGTTAAATTTGATAATGATATAGCGATTGACCGTAAACGTGAAAAGCGAGCCGCAACGCAAGAAGATTTGAAAATACTTGAACAATATAAGGGTTAGTATGAATGCCACAATACTTATGCATCAATTTAAATGTTTTATAGAAGCTTCTTGGCCTTCAGTCAGATCTATATTATCGAACAATAGGGAGTTTAAAGAGCAGGTTATTGATAATTGGCTACAAGCTAATTGGGAGCAACTTGTAGAGCAAAATTTATTTCCTTGCTCTGTTGGTTATTTACTGGAGTATGGTAATGGCTCTGATTATGATTGTGAAAGTAATCGAGTCTCTTTCCCCGAGAAGGAGGCGACTCATACTATTGTTTGTAAAGCTAAAAAAAACGAAAGTTTAGTAGATAAATTTACTGAGAAAAAAATTATTAATAACCATGTAATATTTCGTTGTTTTGTTTCATGGGATGGTAATCAATATTCTAATGAGCCACCTTTAAATTATGTACTAGCTGAAATTAATGATGATTATTGTTTACTCGAAAATAAGCATATCTTGTTTGAAATTGTTGCGTTTTAGAATAAAGTGAAGCATTGCTTTATATGGACGCTCCCGGTGAGTCAAGATAATACTCTGCTCACCGAAGGCTTTTTGGCCTTAGTTTTCTGTACTACATTCTCACTCTTATCGTTGCTTTTGATGCGACTTATTTACTGCTAGAAGCGGCTGTACTGCCCTGATGTTTATAAAGAGGCGGGCTTTACAGCCAAGCTGTGCCCCAAATGAAATTAGTTCATAATTATTGACTTTTTTTAACTTCAGGAATAAAGTCAATCTTAGTTAGCAATTGCAGAATTTGAAGATATAAAAATCTGCAACCAAATGAATTTAAACGACTATTTTAACTATTTAATTCGAGAGTCTGGGTTCAAATCCCTATCCCTCCGCCACATTCAATAAAAAGGCCCGCTATTTATAGCGGGCCTTTTTATTTGGCGAAAGATAGGACTTTGAACCAACGGGTTTCTCTTTATTACAAGCAAGCTATCCCTCCGCAAGATTCAACAAAGTCTTCGAAATTAAAACATGGTCATCCACTTCAACTGATTCGAGAAGATAAGTGTGGATCCATTAGTTCAAGCAGCCTGGACATAATGAATAGACTAAATATCCCCGCAGAGAATTGGCTTAAAATCACCACAGAATTTGGTGCATTATTTAAAGGCGCTGTCGGAGCATTACCCGCATTAACCGAATATTGTGAGCATTTAGAGCGAAAACGACGACAAGGCGCTGCAAATTGTCAGCGCTGGCTGTGCGCTTAAGCATTAATTCTTGAAAAACCACCATCTTCCTTATACTTGATTGATATCAAGATTTTCTGCTGTGCTGAATTTCTTAGATGACCATAAATCACTCATTTAACGATAATATTTTAGCCATATCGATTAAAATTGATTAGTTGAGTACATCGAGCAGAGCTATCGCCAAAGAAATGAAAACGAGCTATGTTACTTGTTCAAATAATGGGTGGCTTGGTTTTACTGATGAGTGGCTCGGTTTTACTACAGGTGGCTTGGTTTTACTGATGGGTGGCTCGGTTTTACTACAATTCACCTTACACTTGACTACTATCAATTTTTTCTGCTGTGCCGAATTCTGTGAATGACAGGTAAACTAGTTATTTAACGCTAATGTTTTAGCTATATTGATAGAAATTGATGAATTGAGTACATCGAGAAGATCTATCGCTAAAGCAATGAAATCGAGTTATGTTACTAATTCAAATGATGGGTGGCTTTATTTAGCAACAAAGCGAAAGCATAAGCCATCCATATTGGCTTTCAATGACTTGGCGATGAGTATCCGCAGCTATGAGCTTAGTATCAATTGTTCGTAGTGGCAGATGTGTCGTACACGATGAGTGCGAAAAAAGAATGAACATATACAATTGTCTTAAACGTTGCCAAAGCAGATATTTAATCGTAAATTCGCTGCAGCACGCAGCACGCAGCACGCAGCAAATAAGCTACAGGGGGAGCGCAATGGTGGATGTTTCGCTTTCTGATCGTGTGAGATTAATGAGAAAACAAAACATCTACAGTTTTTATAAACTCATTTGTGAATTATTTTTGACAAAGGATTGTCTATGACTAGATTTTTCATAGTTATAATTGTTTATTTTTTTTGTGACACAGTTGGTGCTGAACAACTTCCAATCTATAAAGAAGACCAAATTATTTATTATAATTATCATATTGATAATGAAGGTTTCAATACGGTTAGGAAGCTTTACACACCAGAGGTTAGCAAATTAATTTTTAATAGTCCCGGTGGCGAGTCCGGCATTGCTATGAAATTCGCTAAGTGGATTATCAACCATGATTTAGACATCGAAGTTGATAGATACTGTTTATCTTCATGTGCCAACTATATTTTCCCCGCTGGCAAGATTAAGTATCTTAATAAAAAATCAGTGGTTGGGTGGCATGGTGGGGCTTTTCAGTTCAAAAAAACACCTATAGATGCGAGAAATATTAGAACAGTATTATCATTTTCTAAAAATTGTGATTTCAGCAGATTACCTAAAGATGAATTGCTGATTTTTGAATCGATAATTAAATCTGAATGTGCCTTTTATAAATCTCTGAACATTAACCCTCTAATTACTATGTATGGTCAAATCAAAGAGGATTGATTTTATACAGATAATGTCGATTTTTGGAGCTATAGCCTAGATGCTATGTCTTTTTTAGGGATAAATGGAATAGTTGTAAAAGGTGGGGACTGGAAGCCTGTTAGAATGATCCAACAAAAAAGTATTAAATATTTTGAATTAAATGAAGTTAAAGAAGGCATAGAGCAAGCTCGGCATAATCGTTTGTTATCTGACCTTATTAATTGATAGGAATTAAATATATAAACGATGTTAAAAAATTTGATAATTCATAAAAAATAATTTATTGAAAATCTATTCTATAAATATTTAAATCCAAGACTAATAGTTTTAAGATTGCTATATCTTTGCCATATTGAATAAATAGATAGGACTTTAAACCCACTAATTCTTGTTTGTTATAAACATGGTCATCCATCTATGTTGTTATCTTGAAAATGGCTGGCATAGTCAATTATTTCTAGATTTAGTAATTAGAGTTGATGCTGATAACCCGAAATACTGGCGGATAACCATGGCGCCATTTATTTTTAATAGATTGAATATTACTGCTTAAAAATCATAATAGAGCTTGGCGCCTTATTCAAAGAAGAAGTAGGGGGCTTTGCCCATATTAAAAGACATTACCAGTATTTAGACCGAAAACGACGACAAGGCGCTGTAAAATTGCCAGCGCGGGTTGTGTGCGTAAACAATCACTTCTGAATCCCACAAACTATTTTCTACTTGATTGATATCAAGCTTTTCTGTTGCCTTGGTTTTAACTAATGAGTCATTTTGTGGCTATTGAGTAAACATTTTTCAAATCACTCGGTTGAATCTGTACGTTAAGAAAATCATAGCAAGTGTTGGCAACTCAAAAACGAAAGGCGTTATGTGTTACCTTAAAAATGGGTGGCATATTTTAATTGGAATATTTTGATGGAGATAGTGATCTTAAGCTCTTGGTTAAGAACATACCATGAACTCTGTTCATCCTGACTGAGTAAACTAGGCCATTTATGGCTTGATTATTGTTATTATTGTGCCATGAAATAAATGGCAACATAGGCTGAGAATTGCGCATTAATGCCAGTAGAAGCCATCATATTCTGCACGTCCCATCATATCCTGCACATCTAGACAAGAATTAACCTAAGGGGTCTTTTAGCATGAATAAAGCAAAGAATAGTGGCAGCCTTGATTTGCCAGTTGACACTTTCAGTAGTCACACCCCAACACCAACATCAGTTTCGCACTCCATACCAGCGGGGTTTGTGCGCGTGCGCGGCGCCCGAGAAAATAACCTGCAGAACGTTGACGTGGATCTACCCCGGGACTCGATAGTTGCTTTCACAGGGGTGTCCGGCTCTGGCAAATCCTCGCTCGCTTTTGGCACCATTTTCGCTGAGGCCCAGCGACGTTTCTTCGAATCCGTCGCGCCGTACGCCCGGCGTCTGATCCAGCAAGGCCATACGCCTCAGGTGGACGAAATTACTGGATTGCCGCCAGCCGTCGCACTCCAGCAGCGCCGAGGTACACCCAACTCACGCTCAAGTGTAGGCACCGTCACCACTCTCTCGAATTCTCTGCGGATGCTTTATTCCCGTACAGGTATTTACCCTGATGGGGCTTTGCGCCTCGAGTCGGACTCCTTTTCACCCAACACCGCCATGGGCGCTTGCCCTAAATGCCAGGGACTCGGAACCGCGCACACAGTCACCGAGGCATCGCTGGTGCTCGACCCTTCACTGAGCATTCGCGAAGGCGCCGTCACGGCTTGGCCTGGGGCGTGGCAGGGTAAGAACTTGCGCGACATCCTCACTGCGCTCGGCCATGATGTGGACATACCTTGGGAACAGCTGTCCCGCGCCGATCGCGATTGGATCTTGTTCACCGAGGAACAACCCGTGGTCGACATCATGCCGGAGCGAGAACGGCCCCGGCCTTACAAGGGGAAGTTCTGGAGCGCGCAGAGTTATGTGATGCACACGCTCGCCGATTCAAAAAGCGCTTCGGTGCGTAACCGTGTACTGAAATATGTTGAATCTGGACCATGCTTAATATGCGCGGGCAGCGGACTGCGCAGCGAAGCACTCGCCGTTACCTTTAACGGCCGCACCATAGCCGAGCTCAACAGCTTGTCGCTCACCAAGCTCCGCCACGTGCTTGACCGTCCGGCGGCCGCCAATACCCCGGGTGCGACTATCACCAAGGATCTCACTCGCCGCCTCGACGTGCTGCTCGATCTCGGCCTCGGATACCTAAGTCTAGGCCGCGCAACACCCACGCTCTCTCCTGGTGAAATGCAGCGGCTGCGCATAGCCACCCAGCTGCGCTCTGGGCTTTTTGGCGTAATCTACGTACTCGACGAGCCTTCCGCTGGTCTGCACCCGGCCGATGCCGAGCCGCTCCTAGCCGTACTCGACGAGCTCAAATCTAGTGGTAACTCCGTTTTTATCGTGGAACACAATATGGACGTGGTACGCCGCGCCGACTGGGTCATCGACGTCGGCCCGCATGCGGGAGAGCAGGGCGGAGTGGTCCTCTACAGTGGCCCTACGGCTGGACTCAAAGATGTACCTGCCTCGATCACGCGAAAATTTCTCTTTGCAAGCGAGCGTCCAGTTGCGGCTGCACGCGAGCTGCGACAACCGCTCGGTTGGCTTGGCCTGACGGGTATCACCCGCCATAACCTACGCGGACTCGACGCTGAGTTTCCGCTCGGCATACTGACCGCGGTCACGGGTGTATCGGGCTCAGGCAAGTCCACTCTAGTGAGCCAGGTGCTTGCCGAGACTGTTGGCCTGCACCTTCATCCTGATCTGGATCCCAGTGACGGGAACGCATCCACAGCCTCGGTGGCCGGGGATAAGGATGAACAACCCGAGCCTAAACCCGTCGACATCACCACGGTTGAAGCGATAAACGGCGCGGATCTGATCGATCGACTGGTGCGCGTTGACCAGAAACCAATCGGTCGCACACCGCGGTCCAACCTCGCCACCTATACAGGCCTGTTCGATGCCGTGCGCACCACATTCGCCGCGACCCCCGAGGCTCGGAGCCGAAAGTTCGGCGCTAGCCGGTTCTCGTTCAACGTGCCGGGTGGCCGCTGCGAGACCTGCCTTGGCGAGGGATTTGTGGCGGTCGGTCTGCTTTTTTTACCTGGCAGTTACTCGCCCTGTCCCGACTGCGGTGGCACGCGGTACAACCCTGAGACCCTCGAGGTGACATACTGTAACAAGAATATAGCCGAGGTGCTTGGGCTTACAGTGGATGCGGCAATGGTGTTTCTCGCCGATGTACCCTCGGCATTGCGCAGCCTTAAAACCCTTAGTGAGGTGGGGCTCGGCTACCTACGACTCGGCCAACCCGCCACCGAGCTTTCCGGAGGAGAGGCGCAACGCATCAAGCTCGCGACCGAGCTGCAGCGGGCACGCCGCGGCCATACGTTGTACATTCTCGACGAGCCCACAACAGGGCTGCATCCTGCCGACGTGCTATTGCTGCTCGCCCAGCTCAACCGGCTTGTCGATGCCGGCAATACCGTGATCGTGGTCGAACACGACATGGACGTGGTTGCCGCCGCCGACTGGGTTATTGATATCGGCCCTGAAGGCGGTGACAAGGGAGGCGCTATAGTGGTCGCTGGCACGCCCCATGCTGTGGCCGCCCACCCGGAGAGCCGAACGGCGCCTTACTTGGCCCAGTGCATCTCTACCACCTGAGCGACTGCCTGTCGTGGCAAACTAGGGGTCGCGCAATAATAAAGCTGACAGCTTTCTGAAATAGGCATGAATTTTGACCAGTGTACTCTTGAAAAAAGACTCTTAGCTGATTTGGGGCCAGCCTAATAGTTCCCGTATCATCAAACATGTCAATAAACGTTTTTGAAGCTTTTTTTTGCCGGCCCCAGGCGATCCGTACATAAAAATAGACACCGACTGTAGATCCGCAGGAAACGTGTTTAAATTGGTCTGTTCACGTGCTATCTGTTTGCGATTTGCTTTCGCATAGATGATGCCTTGGTTTCAATTTCAGTTTTTCTCTGTCATAGGTCGTGATAGGTTTACCAAATTAAAACAACAAGATACTAACAATTGCAAGGTGAGTGTAAATTTACCATAGCTTGTATGTATCTACATGAACGGTTGGGTGTAATAACATCACGATAACATGGCACAACCTATTAATTATGATTACGGCAGCCTATATCGCGATGAAAACACCAATAAAACGGCGTTTTACCGTTAGGGAAATCGTTAATTTATTAAGCCATTGAATGGCTTTTTTATGCTCTCCGCCCGTTAACTTCGTTGCTCATCGCACTCATCGAGGGCATTACTCACTTTGTTTGCTGTTTACCACCTCATTGGTTTTACGCCGGTTAAAACTTCGAGTATTGATGCCTGTAAGGACAAACATAGTCGTATTTGTTTGGTTGAACTTGCTAACAAGTTTATCGACAGTCGCGACAAAAACACTTCCTTTTCAGCACTATGTCTACATGCCTGTGTACATACAATGGCGTAGAAATGCCTGTAAATAAGTGTATGTACGCAGTCGCACAGACAGTCAGATTGGCTGATGACATGATTTGAAGTTCTGATGTTATCGTACCGTGCGATTAAAGATCCTCAGATGAAGGAGTGACATGCCAAATGGATAAAACCTTAATCATAGATTATTACACTGACATTCTTTGTGTCTGGGCTTGGATTGCTCAGAAACGTGTTGATGAACTTAATAAAAAATTGGGACACAAAATCGAACTTAAATGTTACTACGTTGACGTTTTTGGTGATGTACCGACAAAAATAAACACTCAATGGCAATCAAAAGGCGGGTTTATTGGCTTTGCTGAGCACATACAACAGTCAGCATCTGCCTTTGAATATGCTTATATAAACCCAAAAGTATGGACGCAAGTTAGACCCACCACTTCAGCCAATGCGCATTTGATGCTTAAAGCGGTAGAGATTACTTATGATAAAAAGACAAGTATCGATATGGCGCTAACATTTCGAACCGCATTTTTTGTTGATGGCTTGGATATAGGCAACCTTGAAGTCCTCTGTGATTTAGTTAACGCCAATGGACTAGACCTAAACACCATCAATACCAGCATTGGTGATGGCTCTGCTATGGCGTCTTTAATGGGTGATTATCAAAAATCAAAGAGCCAAGGCATTAACGGTAGTCCTTCATATGTCCTTGATGGTGGGCGTCAAACATTGTATGGCAACATAGGTTTCGGCGTAATTCTTGCTAATATTGAAGAGCTTTTGAAGCATCCAACAGATGAGGCAAGTTGGTGCTGAAACGGAAGTGTACAGAGGTGAAGTTGAGAAGCATGTCTTCGATTGGAACATGAGGTTCTGCAACGCCCCAGCGTTATTCTACGTAATCAGATTAGCGGCTTCGAGCCGTCACATCTGTTGGATATCGCACAGACGAATACCTATGGTCAAGTCCAGACTGACATACATTGAAAGTATAAGTCGTCTCAGTTTACCCAATCCTTAGCGCCGAAACTGACCAGATTACATCTGTTTGTGACAACCGGCTTATGGTAATCAGATAAGCTATAAATGCTTTAATAACAAGGGAATAATTACCATTACTGTCAAAAAGTGAAACCCTTCTTGAGAAATTTGATATTTAGGAGACAGACCATGATTGAAAAAATAGCAACTATCCAGTGGCAAGGTCAAGGTAAGAAAGGCCAAGGTAAAATAAGTACCGAGACCGGTGCACTGAAGCAATATCCTTACGGCTTCGGTAGTCGCTTCGAGGATGACCGAAGTGGCACTAACCCTGAAGAGATACTAGCCGCAGCCCATGCCGCGTGTTTTACGATGGCGTTTTCATTCGCCTGTGATAAGGCAGGGTTTGCCACCGCCAATATCGACACTAAGGCCAGCGTTCGTCTCGCTAAACAAGGCGAAGGTTTTGTTATAGACCGCATCGCGTTGACGATGAGCGCAGAGGTTGCAGGCATCGACGAGGCGAAATTTCAGGAGATTGCGGCTGCGGCAAAGTGTGACTGCCCGGTATCGAAGGCTCTTGCCGGTGTTGAGGATATTACCCTGCAAGCGACACTGAAGTAGGTCATCTCCTGAGACATGCTGTCAGCCCGCGCCATGCAACTACACAGCAGCAACTACACGGCAGCAACGCCAAAGTCAGACCGAACGCTAAAACGAAGGTTTAATAACTGTATTCATATCCTCTTCCAGCATTTTTCTAACCGTCGGCAAGATTGCCGACGGTTCTTCTACGGTGAATAACGTTCGGTCTGGTGTCCGTGCGTTAACACATTCATCAATAGTCCTGATTTGGCAACTAACTCGGATACATAGACACAGAGCGGTTCGTCAATCGCATGAAAATGACACCAACGTTTGATAGCGTACAGACAGCGTTGCCGCTTTTACCTTTTAATAGTTCTGTATCGCTCTCATGTTGGTACATTTAACATTCGAAGGAGACGGTGTTTATTTTACGCACCGTTAACCATATAGAGGACTATGTCATCAGTGCTACAGATGGCAACATTGGTCATATCAAAGACGTTTATTTCGATGATGAAACTTGGTGTGTTCGCTTTCTCGTTGTTGAAACAGGCACTTTAGGATAGCAGGATAAAAAGTTGCTTATATAAAAGACAAATCACGGAGGGCGTATGCATGACCATGAAGATAAAAAGTCACATTATCAAAAAGATAGTCTGACATTAGTTGGTGCGGTTGCGCTTGGCACCGGCGTTATGATTGGTGCTGGCATATTTGCTTTGACAGGGCAGATGGCCCAGATGACCGGAAGTCTTTTCCCGCTGGCTTTTCTTTCGGCTGCGGTGGTTGTGTTATTCAGCGCATACTCTTACGTAAAATTGTCCAATGCTTATCCTTCCGCCGGTGGGATTGCCATGTACCTAAAAAAAGCCTATGGCAGCACGGTGACAACCGCCTTTCATTCCCTGTTGATGTATTTTTCTATGGTGATTGCCCAGAGTTTTCTGGCGCGTACCTTTGGGACTTATACATTACAGCTGTTTGGTATCGATGATAGCAGCGTGTTAGTGCCAACACTGGGTGCTGGATTATTGCTGGTGGCGTTTCTGATCAATTTATCCGCCAACAAGATGATCGAAGGTGTCGCGTCGGTGCTCGGCTTTATTAAGATTGGCGGTATCGTTTTGTTCGGTATCGTTGGCGTAATGGTAGCTGGCACGGTTGAAGTCGATTTCTCAACAGTCAGTCCAGACGCCTCAACTTCTGGTGCAACAATAGCTGGTTTTATTGGTGCAACCGCGCTGGGTATTTTGGCCTTTAAGGGCTTTACCACCATTACCAATAGTGGTTCAGAGCTTACTGACCCTCACAGAAATGTGGGCCGAGCTATCATGATCTCCATCGGTCTTTGTGTGGTAATTT
The DNA here is from genome assembly GCF_040310085.1 of Shewanella sp. S1-58-MNA-CIBAN-0166. NCBI lineage: Bacteria > Pseudomonadati > Pseudomonadota > Gammaproteobacteria > Alteromonadales > Shewanellaceae > Shewanella > Shewanella sp. S1-58-MNA-CIBAN-0166. Next base: position 221,525 of record NZ_JBEOPN010000002.1, read on the forward strand.
ATACGCTCGTCGGTTTTGGCGTCGCAAGTAACTTATCACTAGCGCAAATCATCGAAACAAGAAATTACTCGTTGGCTGCAGCCGCAAAGCCTGCACTGGGCGAATACGCGGTCTGGTTTACGGTTGTTTTGGCCATGATAGCAACAGCAGGCGGTGTTATTGCCAGTATATTTGCGGTTTCGCGGATGTTGGCAATGCTGACTGCTATGAAACTCGTTCCCCACAGCCATTTTGGCATGCCCGGTAGCATCCAAAAGCACACCCTGGTTTATACCGTCATTTTAGGTTTGCTGTTGACCATATTTTTTGACCTGACGCGGATTGCGGCCATGGGTATCATCTTTTATTTGATTATGGACATGGCGATCCACTGGGGTGTTTTACGTCACCTGCGAGACGAAGTCGGTGCTAAACGCGCATTCCCTATGGTCGCGATTATCCTTGACTTGATCGTTCTAGCCGGTTTTGTCTGGATCAAGATAAACAGCGATCCATTGGTGTTAGGTGTCGCTGGTGTTGTCATGTTGGTTATTCTGCTTGTTGAGATCCTATTTTTACGACATAACCCTATCGAGCCAAAAAACCACAACCACGGATGAAAATAACCCAATACTACCTTCTAGTGCTAACTGCCCGAGACAGCCTGAATGCAGCTGTGTAGGGGCTCACTCCCTAGGACGAACTTTAATCATGGAGATAAATAATGAAATCTGTCGTTATATTTGGGGCTGGCATTGCCGGATTAAGCGCCGCACATGAGCTGGCCGAACTGGGGTATCTTGTTTCAGTTTATGAAACGGCTGATGAGCCGGGAGGATTCTTCAGAAGTTCACGCCTTAGTCACGACAATATACCGACCGAGTATTCTTGGCATGGCATGGGACCTTGGTACCATAATGTTTTTGATTTGATGAAAAAAATTCCATTCAACGAAGAGGGCAGCGTTTATGATTTGGCCCTGTCTCGGCCCATTGATTTTGGCATATTCCCTGATGCTGGTCAGGCGCAATTTTACGATGAGGGATTTAAAAGTATTAACAAGATGTTTGGCATGAGCAATTGGGAGTTTACCAGAGCGTGCTATTTAATGTTAAAGACTTGGACCTCAAATCATCGAAGCCATGTGGTATATGCCAAGGTGAATGCGGCTCAAGCTTGGAAACCTATGCTTAGCGTGCAAAGTTATAACGCGTGGCGTTCTTGTTTCGGTCCTTGGATTGGCTCTGATTGGTCCAACGTGTCACTGCACACCGCAGGGGATTTTTTTAGAAAGCAATTTACGACAAAGCCCGCGCACCAGCATAAATCTGATCAAGATGGACCCGCATGGCAGCAAGGTGCCGGAGACGGTTGGCTACTCCTAAAAGGGCCCAGTAGTGAATACTTGTTCAATCCTTGGGTTAAACACCTTGCACACAAGGGCGTGAAATTCTATTGGCAGAAACCGCTCACCAAATTAGTGTTCGACGGCAGCAAAATAGTCTCCGCTTTTGTCGGTGATGAGGAGATCAAAGGCGATATTTATGTTGTGGCCATCAATCCTTACTTGATGGTTGATATTTTAAGTAAAACTCCCGCGCTTGAGCGCCAAGAAGAATTAAAATTGTTTACACCGCTTGTTCAAGACGGCCCACACACTCAAGTCTCTTTTCGGTTAGCATTTTCAGACGAAATCAAACTTCCTCGAAAGCGGACTGCAGCGGTGATCAGTGATTCAGAATTTAATTTGACCGTGTTCGCCGAAGAACAAGTTTGGGACAAGGATGTGGATTTGGGGCAAAACATCAAATCTCTTTGGACTGGCACGTCTTGTATTGGCGGCTTCCCTGGGAGGATATTCCATAAGCCCGTCAATCTCTGCACCAAAGAAGAATTTATCGAAGAAGTGAAGGCTCAAATCTTGAGTTGCGGTGCACTAAATCAATTGATTAAACAAGCGAATGACGGCAAAGAGTTGAAAGATTTTACAATTGAAAAAGTTGAAGTGTGGCATGAATGGCACTTTTCCCGTGATGGAATAACGCCGCTACAGCCAAAGTGGGTAAACACCACCAACACTCAAGCATTTATGCCATCTCAAAAAACACCAGTGTTTAATCTATTCTTGGCCGGAGCCCACACTAAGACTCAGGCTCAAGTCTGGAGTATTGAAGGTGCTGTTGAAAGTGGCAGAAGAGCGGCCAAAGCGATAGATAAACGAGTTAACGTATTGGATCAATATCGACCCAGATGGATTAAATTGTTATCGAAAATCGATGACATCTTGTATCTAATTAAAGCACCGCAGCTTCTAGATTCTGTGGTTTTATGTGTCGTTCTATTGCTTATTTTGTGGTTTTTGATCTGATCATATCTTGATTGATCTTAGCGCTATCCAGAAGGGATGAGCGACATTAAAAGTGCCATAACATCAATATCGGCCCTAATAGGTCTCACAACGACAAAGGAGTTTAACCATGAACAAGAAAGAAGCTTACCAAAAAAAACTACAGGCACAATTAGACCAGTGGAGCGCAGAGATCGATAAGCTCAAGGCCAAAGCTGATCACGCGGAGGCCGATGCACAAATTGAGTACTACAAACAAATCGAGGAACTGCGAACGATGCAAAAATCGGCCAACAGCAAACTTACCGAACTTAAGGAATCGAGTGACGGTGCATGGGAGGAGCTCAAGGCAGGTATGGATGGTGCGTGGAACTCGCTTGGCAATTCGCTGAAGTCGGCTACCTCCAGATTCAAATAAACAGCATGGTCATTGCGCCAAATAGGCGAACTATAAATTAGCACAGGAGTGCAACATGGACATTATTAGTTTACTCATATTTTTGGGAATAGGCGCTTTGGCAGGGTGGCTTGCAGGCAACATAATAAAGGGCGGAGGATTTGGTGTCATAGGCAATATTATTGTAGGAGTTGTTGGTGCTGTAGTAGGTGGTTTTATATTTAGCTTACTCGGCATATCAACAGGCGGTTTATTAGGCTCTATCATTATGGCTACTATAGGCGCTGTTATTTTGTTATTCATAATTAGTTTGGTTAAGAAGAAAGCCTAGTTCCTTAAGCACGACGATACATGTTGAAAATTCAAATTAGGAGTGGCCACATGATTAAGTTAAGACAGTTTTGGGGGAATCTGCAATCGAGCTTTTGGTTCATGCCTTCACTGATGGTCGCTGTCAGTATGACCTTAGCGGTTGTGTTGATCGAAGTAGAGTCTGCCGGTTTAAACCAATAGCTAATTCAGTGGCCACGACTGTTTGGGGTCGGTGCAGAAGGCGCTCGCCAGATGTTGTCCACCTTGGCTGGTTCGATGATGACTGTAATGGGGATCACCTTCTCCATGACACTGCTGGCCCTAGTGCTTGCGTCGGGCCAGTACACCTCTCGCATTTTGAGGAACTTCATGCGTAACAGTGTCACGCAAGCAACACTGGGGGTTTTTGCGAGCATTTTCGCTTATTGTCTTATAGTCTTACGCACCATTCGTGGCAGTGGTGGTGGTGATGAATTTGTGCCCAGTCTTGCGGTGTTTTTTGCCTTTGTGATGTCGCTTGGTGGTGTGGGGGTCCTTATCTATTTTATTCATCATATTGCCTTGTCTATCCAGGCATCAAGCATCATTGCTTCGGTCGCTCAGGAAACCAATGCTGCCATAGATAAGTTGCTGCCGATAAAACCGGATGAGGAACTTGATGAAGATGAAATGCGACACCCGATACTAAAGTCTCTGGATGAGCGGGTCTGGTATCCCGTGCCGGCAGCTCGCAGTGGTTACGTTTTAGGCGTGAACAACAATACATTAATTTGCTTGGCGAGTGACAACAGAACCATAGTGCGTATGGAGCAAGGCATCGGCTCGTTCATTGTCCAAGATACGGCTCTGGTGTCGCTAGCTCTTACTTACCCGCCAGAGCAGAAACTCATTGATGCTTTGAATACAGCTTACAGTATTGGTAGCCATCGCACAGTGGATCAGGATCCTACTTTCGGTATTCGACAGATTGTGGATATGGCCATAAAAGCGCTGTCCCCCGGGGTTAACGACACTTCAACGGCAGTGATGTGCGTGGATTATCTCACCTCGATTATGGCTCGATTGGCCAGTCGACAATTTCCGCCATTGTACCATTATGAGGGAGACACTCTGCGAATGGTGGCGATGGTTCCGAGCTTTGATAGTCTATTGGCCGATGCTTTCGACCAGATTCGAAGTAGCGCTGAAAAGAATCTTGCGATACTGGTACGCATGCTCGGTGCCTTCGAGACCATCGGAAGTTTAACGATCTGTCCGAGCCGCTTGAGAGCACTTGACCAACAGTTGCAGTTGATTGCAGAGTTGACCGCTCGCTGCTTTGAATCCAGTTATGATCGCGCGCGGCTCGAAATGCGACTGTCCAAGGTGCGTGAATCGTTGGACGGTCAGTTTGCATTGAGCGCATTAGTTGGGAAAGATTAGTTTTATGTAAATTAGACGGATACTAGGGGCTGTTGATCTTTCAAGGTTGGTTTTGCAGCGAATTGTTGCTCATTTGTACAAGGCAGAGACTTTTTATTCTACATAAAAAGTCGATAACGCAGTAAAAATGAGCAACAAACGCTGCCCGAAGGGTTCGGCTAAAAACGTTTTACTCTTTGTTGAGAAAATCTTCATTAAGCGAGTAGTGCTTAGATTGCTAGGCAGCAATCCACTCGCCTCGATTAAAACGCTCTTATCTCGAACAAAATTTAACCAGCAAAGATCAACAGACCCTAGCATACAAGATTCATTTTTTTGTTGACCAATTCGCTAGCTTTTCTTGGGTATACATCCAACGCACTCTATTTACAATCTCATCGTTCACTATAACTCATATAATTTTGCTATCAGCAATCGCAAAACATTCTTTCAAAACTCGATAACGATACATAGAAGCCCGACCAATATGATATTGGCAAAGCGATATTACAGTGATAATGGACGGCGACGGAGGCGGTTAGTCACTAGTCAGGCTCTGCAAGGCATTGGTGATTTCACTCATCCGCGCCGCCGTGACTTTACCATGAACCTGCGATATCAGATTACCGTTCTTATCCAAAACAACAATGACCGCCTCTTCGCTATCGGAGGGCACACCCAACGCGCTTTCCATGATCTGTGAGTTGAGAATCCAGGTTTGATCGTGATAGCGCTGCGGCACTTGTTCTTTGGCTCGGCCAATGACATCTTCTTCCGACATAAAGAAGGGTAAATTGACAGCCAGTACGTCGCGAACCCGATATTTACTATGATCTATCTCTGAGCGCAATGTGTTAACCCACTCCCGAGTGGATATTGCGGCATTGCGAGATGGCGTAAGTATGAGCAGTGTCGGTTGACCTATCAGTTTGTTACTGTCAACTTTTTCGCCGCTAAGCGCCGTTGCTGTAAATGACGGCCATGGTCCATCGCCTGCAGTAGCAGTAGCAGACGGCCCACATAGGGTTAGTATCGCAAGTAGGGTCAGTTCAGTAACGCGTCGGGATGTTGAGCCCCAAAGTGTTGTCGGTATCATTGGTCTGGTTAGCATAGTATTCCTCCGCTCAGTAGTAGGGGTGCGAACAAGCAGGCCAAGCCAGATCCAAATACAGAAGTCGCAGCATTCAGTGAAACTCCTTCATAAATCATCTTGGCTCTCATGTCTGACGAGTAAGCATCACACATACAATATGCGATTGACGACATTTCATCTGTTCGCTAGCGAACTTTCTGCCAGCCAATGACCCTATTAGCTCTGCAGGCGTCATTTGTGGGTATGTGTTCTAACGAACAGACCAGCTAAAAGCCAGCGCGCAAGCTGTAGTTCTCAGGACTTGCCGCAATGATCTTTTCCTCGGGTTCGGCAGGATTCATCCTCATCATACATAACAGGATATCTAGCTTATGCTTTTCGAAACATTTTCTAACCGCTCGCTGCAGCTATCCAATCGCATGGTAATGGCGCCGTTAACACGCAGTCGGGCTACGCCTGAGCACACGCCTAACGCGCTGATGGCAACGTACTACGGCCAACGTGCGACGGCTGGACTGATTATTACCGAGGGCACTTCGCCCAGCCCGAACGGACTGGGCTACCCACGCATCCCCGGTCTTTTCGATAGCACGCAGATGAATGCATGGAAGGCAAGCACATCAGCGGTACACGCCAAAGGCGGTAAAATCTTCTTACAGTTGATGCACTGCGGTCGAGTCGCGCATGTCGACAACTTGCCAACAGGTGCCGAAATACTCGGGCCAGATGCCGCGGCATGTCCCGGCGAGATGTATACCGACACCCTAGGGATGCAGCCCCACAGTACGCCCCGCAAAATGACCGAGGCCGACATCGCTCATGTGATAAATGAGTATGTGACGTCAGCGAAGCTCGCGCTGGAGGCAGGTTTCGACGGTGTCGAAATACACGGCGCCAACGGCTACTTAATCGAACAGTTTTTGAATCCGCTGATCAACCTGCGCACTGACGGTTACGGCGGCAGCATTGAAGGCCGCAACCGACTCGCGCTGGAGATTGTGCGTGCGACAGTGGCAGCCATCGGCAACGATCGGGTTGGTATCCGGCTCTCTCCTTACGGTGTGTTCAATGGCACCGGCGCATTCCCCGACATAGAAACGCAGTACCTGGCATTGACTAAGGCACTTTCCTCACAGGGGCTTCTCTACATCCACTTGGTTGATCATTCATCCATGGGGGCACCAACGGTACCCGCCGACTTTAAGCTTAAGCTGCGCGCTGGTTTCGATGGTCTGTTCATTCTGTCTGGAGGGTTTGATCATCAAAGCGCTGAACAGGCGTTACGCGATAAACATGGCGACCTGGTAGCCTTTGGCCGTCCGTTTTTGGCTAACCCTGATCTCGTCGCTCGGATGCGCCAAGATGCAACGCTCAACACGCCAGACGAAGCGACTTTTTATGTACCTGGCGCCAAGGGTTATACCGACTATCCAACTCTCGCGACTTCTCCAGAGCGTTAACGCCAAAAGTTATCGCCGAGGTAGCACAATTCAGTAGAAGCTTGCGGCGTCCATAAGACCAAATTGAAACAGGATTTCACTATGACTTACAAAAGCATTAATCCCAATAACGGAACAATATTGAAGACCTTTGATGAAATCAGTGATGCACAGCTTGAGATCAAGCTTGCCACTGCGCATGCCTGTTACCAGACATGGAAAAACACCAGCTATAAGCAACGCGCCGCTATTATGGCCAAGGCTGCAGAACTTCTGCATGCGCATACTGATGACTATGCCAAGCTGGCAACACTGGAGATGGGCAAGCGAATTGATGAAGCCCGTGGCGAAGTCAATTTCAGTGGTAAAATCCTCAGCTATTATGCAGACCACGCAGAAGCGTTTTTAGCTCCAGAGCAACTTGACCCGGAACATGGCGAAGCCCATATGGAAAGCAGCCCGATAGGCGTGATTTTCTGCGTCGAGCCGTGGAACTTTCCCTTTTATCAACTTGCTCGTGTCGCAGGCCCGCAACTGATGGCGGGCAATGTTTTGGTGGTGAAACATGCCAGCAATGTACCCCAATGTGCTATTGCCTTTGAGCAGTTGTTGATTGATGCGGGCGCACCTGAGGGGTTGTACACAAATCTGCTGGTTTCGCACCAACAGTCTAACCAGATTATCGACGACCCGCGCGTCAAGGGCGTGGCACTGACAGGTGGTTTTGCCGCTGGCAGAAGCGTTGCCGCCCGAGCAGGGCAAAACCTCAAACCCTCGTCGATGGAGCTCGGTGGCAGTGATGCCTTTATCGTGCTTGATGACGCTGATCTCGACAACACTATTCCCTGGGCTGTTTGGGGCCGTATGTACAACCAGGGACAAACCTGCTGTGCTGCTAAACGCTTTATTGTGCTCGATTCGATTGCTGACAAATTCATCGAAAAGTTTCAAACCGCGCTTGAACTTCAGCAACCTGGCGATCCGATGGACGAAACAACGACCAAGGGACCGATGTCGCAAGAAGCCGCTCTGGTTAATATTTTGAAGCAGGTCGATGATGCTGTAGCCCATGGTGCTAAGGTGTTAATGGGCGGCAAGCGTATCGACTGCCCGGGCTCTTTCATGCAGACCACGATACTGACCAACATTGCGCCAGGCAACCCTGCTTATCGCACTGAGTTCTTCGGCCCAGTTGCGTTGATTTTTCGGGTCAAGGACGAAGCCGCGGCCATAGCGCTTGCCAACGATTCTGACTTCGGACTTGGTGGATCTGTGTTTACCGAAGATGCCGCTCGTGGCAAACGCGTCGCCAGTCAGATTGATACCGGTATGATGTTCATCAACAATATTGATTGGACCGATGCCGCGCTTCCGTTCGGCGGCGTTAAAGATTCCGGTTATGGCCGCGAACTCGGCGAAATGGGCATTCAGCAGTTCGTTAATAAGAAGCTGGTTCGCACCATTTCGATGGCAGCACCGGTGTAACGGTTGCACAGCTAGGGGCTAGCAAACTGAAAATATTAATATTTCACAAGCAATACCCTATATGGCAACGGCATAAGATGGCGAACGAGCTTAGTTATCTAAGATAGCGGCATAGTTATCGAGAGTTTAACTAAATCGATGGGTTAGGTGGCTATGGTTTGACAATGCTGTGGTTTAACAATGCTATGGTTTGACAATGCTATGGTTTGACAATGCTATGGTTTAACAATGCTATGGTTTAACAATGCTATGGTTTAACAATGCTATGGTTTAACAATGCTATGGTTTAACAATGCTATAGTTTCACAGCGCTGAGTTTGAATGAAATTAATTCATAGCACTTTAAGCGTCTAGCTGTGAAGCCGATTAATCTTGCTTGGGAGGATATAGAAAGGGCATGACGTTATTGTTTTTAATGTTTGGGATGATTTGTTATAAACGACAAGATGGCCAAATATACCATGTCAAGCCACCAATGAGGGGTAGCTTGGCATAGATGATTTAGTTAATAGATGATTTAGTTAATAGATAATTTAGTTAATAGATGATTAGTTAATAGGTTTCTAGTCTATCGGTTTCTGTTTTTACCACGGCATAACATTCGCAGCACAGCGTTTCGAGTTTTTGTCTGTTGGTCACGGTAATTTGACCGCGCTTATAGTTGATTACCCCAAGTTTTTGCAGTTTACCGGCGGCTTCAGTTACGCCTTCTCGTCTGACTCCTAACATGTTGGCGATCAACTCTTGGGTCATTGTGAGATTGTTGCTAGCCAGTCTATCAAGTGATAGCAGCAGCCAACGACAAAGTTGCTGGTCGATAGAATGGTGCCTGTTACATATTGCCGTCTGCGCCATTTGTGCCATCAGTGCTTGAGTATAACGTAACAACAGTTCGCGAAGGTTTTGATTGTCGTTAAATTCATCGAACAATATCGATGCGGACAATTTATAGGCTCGGCCTGCGCTTTGAACTATGGCGCGATTTATGGTGCTTTCTCCCCCCATAAACACGGCAATGCCCACTAAACCTTCATTGCCGACAACAGATATTTCTGCCGATGCGCCATCTTCGAGAACATTCAGTAAAGAGACAATACTATCAATGGGAAAATAGACATTTTCAAGGTTTTGACCAGCTTCATAAATAACTTTACCTAAGGGCAGTTTTATTATCTTTAACTGTGGAAATAAGCGCTGTTTTGTCGCTTCAGGTAATGCTTTAAGTAATGCGTTCTCATTTGGGTCAATCATTGATAACCTTTCAATATATTAAAGTGAGACATTCACTACTTGCTATGATCTTTCTTATGATATTGATTTTATTCAATATTACATAATACTTAAGTAATCTTGTTATCAATATAACAGAGTTTGTTGAATCGAGAGGGTTAAAATGCCTTGTTTAGCGTGATTTGCGATCACAGCAGGCGAGTGGAACCATTATTTTTCGTTCAAAAGGCATTGCATGTTGAGTTGTATTTATGAGTTGTGTTTATACTCATCGACAGGATGTTTAGTTGGGGGGGAGATAGTAAAAAAGACCTTTGCAAAGCTGGTTTCGCTCATAGGAAAGAGACTAAACAACGGCCTACAGCGATTACGTTTAGGCCGCAAGTCAGCTGCTAAGGCTGCTGTTTTGTGAAGATGGATGGCATAAAAGGGCTGAGCAGCAAAGTGATTGCAAAAGCCATTTTTCTAGTGGCTATACATTCGGCTTTTGCCGCCGGAGTTAGTTAAGTTTATGTGCTTTAAGCTTATGTGCAGTCTGATGCAAAATGCATTTAACATCTGATTTTTCGTCGACCTAAACTCACATGTTGAAGTGCTTTGACTGATATTTACAATTTAATCATTTTGAATATCATCAAGCGCCTGACGAACTTCATCCAAAATTAATCTGTTTGCCACTTTTTCATCGATATCGGGTACATCCCATCCAAAAATAGCGCGATATTTCTCAATCAAATTGTTGACGTCTTCGATGATATCGCTGCGATGGGCCGCTAACTCTAATTTTTCTATGTCAGTCATGCTCGTTCACCTTAAAAGTTTATAGATAACTCCAGATTAAACTATTATTCATGCTCCATCGGTGCGACACCGAACAGATTGAATAGAAAATTTGGTGCAAGCTGATAGACATCCACTCTATTAGGAAAGCAATGATTTATTGTTTGCCATCTTTAATCTGGAGCAAATACATCATGTTACATACATTGAATGATTTACAAAATTTATCTATTCACGCCTCTGATGGCGATATTGGATTAACCAAAGATTTTTATTTTGATGACAAGCATTGGGTGATTAGATATTTGGTAGTCGAAACGGGTTCTTGGTTATCAAGCAAAAAAATATTGCTTTCACCCATATCAATCAAAGAATTTAATCAGGAACAAAAGACGCTTGCTGTCACAATCTCAAGAGAGCAGGTAAAAAACAGCCCTGACATCGATAGCGAGAAACCAGTCTCTAGGCAGCATGAGGTCGATCATATGGAATATTATGGTTACTCACAATACTGGGGTAACACTGGTATTTGGGGAAGTGAGCCCAGTCCAAACATGATGGCAACTGGTTATTATAGTGTCGCGCCAAAGCCAGATAACTTAGATAACCCAGAGATGTCCGCAGATGTTGAGGCAGCACTATCACGGGATAATGATCATCATCTACGCAGCAGTCATGCCGTGGCGGGTTATCACCTTGATGCCATAGACGGTGAATTGGGTCATTTGCAAGGTATGTTAATAGATATCGACACTTGGGCTATTCGTTATTTGATTATTAACACCAGTAATTGGTGGTTGGGTCATCTGGTTTTGATTGCGCCCAAATCGATTAAAGAGGTGAGTTGGCCTACCTCTAAAATTTATGTTGATATGACGCAGCAGCAAGTGAAAGATGCTCCCACGTACGATCCATCAGTGCCTTTCGATCTTGAACATGAGCAAAATCTGCATACTCATTATGGCCATAATGATAGATAACATTATTACCTCTCTATGAGGTGTTTGGTTGTCGTGTTTAGGTTGTTTGTTTAAAAAGTGTTCTTGGAGTAAGTTATCTATTTCAATATGAAAATATAGTCAATATCAGTTAGTCATTGCAGTTTTTTCTTCTTGAAATTGCTGCAATTAATTGAAACTAGGAGACTAATTTAATATTTAATACGATGACTTTGAACCCAAGGGGTACCCTTTATAAAAACAATCTATCTGTTTTCAACATTTAACGATAAAGCTTTATCAGACATGATGAAGCTTTTTTGTGTTGATGAAAGACTCCCATCAGATTCATTAGACCATTACACAAGAACCTCGCGGGCCTGAGACACACAGACCTTTAAATACTCTTCAAAGGTGTCGACTAAATTAAGCGTTCCGATGAAGCTTAAATGGTGGCTGGATTTACTTTAATGAATGAAAGATAAACATTCATGCAGGCGCTTTGGATTAGGTTGTTGCTTAAAATTGGCTGGCAATTTTGTTTTGATACAGTCAAGAGCTTGCTAATATCATGTGCACTCTATACTCGACATCTTGTTTCATACTTTCTGATTCGAATCCCGCGCGGGCACGAAATACATAGCCCTGTCGAATATCAAACATAAGCTTTGCACGTGCTAATGATGGAAAATTGGCAGGTAAAACACCTCTTGCTTTTTCTAGCTCAAAGCGTCGCGATAATCGCGCATCGGTATCTAATACTGCTCTTTGTAATAGTTCTTGTGCTCCCTCGACCTCGCCAGCACTTGTAGCAACGCTGGAACTGAGAAAGCAGCCTTTTGCGCCGCTACCATTTGCAGTACTGTAATCAATCACTGCAATCATGAACGAGCGGACAGCTTGGTTAATATCGGGTTCTGTTTCAAAGGCTACTAATGGTGCGCATGCATCAATTGTGGCGTAGCAGTTTATAGCTTCTAAATAGAGTTTACGTTTGTCACCAAAAACCGAGTAAAGGCTAGGGCTGTTAATACCCATTGCTTGGGTTAAATCTTTAATGGAGGCGGCATCATATCCTTGTTTCCAGAAAACATGCATGGCGGACAAAAGTGCTTCGCTACGATCAAAAGCGCGTGGCCTACCAGCCTTATTTTGAATCATATCGGATACCTCAACGCTGTGGATTTAATGATTTATTTTAGTATCAAATGATACATAATTCAATTAATTAAAACCCATTAACCTCGGTAAGGTAATGATTATGCTCTAGGAAGTTGTCTATATTGGCAATATAATTTTGTAACGATCACTATGAAATATTGACACCGTGGCATTATTTTGTTTTTATAATATTCACTACAAAACATTGGAATAAACATGAACTCATCTAAATTAGTAGCAGGACAAACCTTTCCAGACATCACTCTAGCGCTGCTTGGTGGTGGTGAAATTAATCTTACGGCTGTTCCGGCAGAGGGTTGCGATTGGCGTATGGTGGTTGTTTATCGCGGTAAGCACTGTCCCATTTGTACTCAATATCTATCGACGTTGAACGAGCTGTTACCTGAATTCAAGAAGTTAGGTGTTGATGTTGTAGCTGTATCCGCCGACCCCATAGAAAAAGCGATGGCTCAAATGGAGCTGGTTAAGCCTTTATTTGATGTGGCGTACGGCTTAAGTATTGAACAAATGCAAAAAATCGGGGTGTATATTTCAAATCCTCGCTCGCCGGAAGAAACTGACCGACCTTTTGCCGAACCCGGATTGTTTATTATTAATGATAAAAAACAGGCACAAATTATTGATATATCGAATGTTCCTTTCTCTCGCCCAGAGCTGAAGTCAATGATTATGGGTTTAGGTTTTATCCGTAATCCACAAAACAATTACCCAATAAGAGGAACCTACAAATAAAAAATCATGGCCCTCTACATAAAGAAGTACGACAAGTAATTGTGTAGTGACATGGTATTTTAGCCACCTAAATAGAGGTAATATTATTGCCTCGTACATGACTTTAGATGAGCAAATGAAATCAAATACCAGAAGCACACCATAATACCGTTGCTGTAGCGGTATATTATGGCGTGCTATCTTTTGGCAAGTGGATACTGCGGTGAAAGCAGGCCGTTGTGGTTTTATTTTCATAACGTTCATTCATCAATGGCGGTATCGTTATGTGTTACAACGCTTATAAATCGATTTCGACGATGCTTATTTCATTTAAATTGCTGTGTGATGATTGTTTTTTAGGAACCGCACAACAAAGCAATACCTCACCTTCGGTTGGAGTGACCACTGGCTTAGTTCGATAAGTGATTGATCCTTTTAGCAGTCTTACTGCGCACGTGCCGCAAGTTCCGTTACGGCAACTGAAGTTAGGCGTGAGCCCATGGTTTTCTGCTGTTTCTAAAAGTGTCGCATCATTTGCGTTCCATCTTTGTTCAAAACCAGACTTAACAAATTTGATGACGGCTTCATTGGCTTCGTTTTCTGCTGCAAGTGACTTTTTTGCTTCAAGTAACATTTTTTCTTCAAGTAACATTGATTCATTATCGATTTGGCGAATAAGTGCCGCAGGCCCAAACGCTTCGGCAAAAATACGTGCATCACGTACTCCTAAACTGCGTATTTCATCATAGAGTGCTTGCATAAACGCAGGTGGACCACATAAGTAAAAATCATAATCGTCTAGTGCTAATATTTGCCGAAGTGTATCGGCGGTAATGTGGTCGATTGCATTAAAATCAAAGCCTATTTTTTCCTGCTCATTAGGCTGAGTGATAATTGAATAGTATCGAATTTTACCATTAGATTTTATTTCAGCATCACGGAAGTTTTGTGTAAAAGCGCGTTGTTGGGTCGTTTTGGCGGCGTGTAATATGGTCAATGGTCTTAAATGACGGGTACGCTCAGCTTCATTTAGGATATGCGAGGTCATCGAAATCATCGGCGTAATCCCTACGCCTGCGCCGATTAATACGGCCGGGCGCTTTTCTGCTGCATCAATATAAAAATTACCCGAAGGAGCTTTAGCTTCAATAACATCGCCGACGCGCACATTATCGTGTAAGCATTGCGAAATAGTGCCATTAGCTTCTCGTTTAACTGAAATGCGGTAATACATGTCGTCTGGTGTTGATGATACGGTATAAGTTCTTATCACGGCTGTGTTTGCATTGGGTGGGGTAAGGCGCACCGTTAAAAACTGCCCCGCTTTTGAAGACACTAACGGGGTGTTGTCTTTTGGTTCTAAATAAAATGAACGAATAACACTACTCTCATTTTCAATACGTTTGACTGTATAAGATAACCACGATTCTCTTGTGGCTTCAGCTGCCAGTGAAGCATGTGCTTGTTCCCAATCACCAGCCATTAAAGTATTTGGTGAATACGCAGTAAACGATGCGCGAAAGGGTAGTGCATTCCTTAATGTCACTCCGTGGCTGAGAGTGAAACGCCATGCTCGTTCAGCACCTTTAAAAGCGCTGACTTCTGGAGTGTCTTCCCATAATAATTCGACAGTGCCGGTTAACATAAATAAGTCACCAGTCGAAAAGTCGATAAATACCAAGCCTGCTTTAGGGTTAACCAAAAAGTTACCGAGAGTGTTAAAAAAATTGTTGCCTGAATAATCAGGAATAGTCAGTGTATTGCCGTCTACTTTTACAAAACCAGGCCGTCCTCCACGGTGTGAAATGTCGACACCTTCATGTTCTGGGTGTTCTTTAGCTGGCACATAACTGGACACAAAAAAGGTATCAGTATCACGGATTATCTTACTAACATCATGACTCAATACCGTAAATTCTTCTATGTTAGAGGCCGGATTAGTGACGTGAGATTGTTTATTAAATTGAATACTGCGGCTTTGTATATATTGCGGACAATTGCCAAAAGATTGATCGACAGATATTGAAAAATGAGTAGGACTGATTTTATGAACCCGGCCATTTACACGATTACGACGACGAGAGTGCATTTCAATACCAAGTAACCCTAAAGGACTACCATCATTTCTTAGTTGTGGCGCGATAGGGTCTCCAGCTATTGCCGATGCGTTAATCGTTAATGTTGTTGAGTCTGGTGATGTTATAAATCCTGGATATCCCGAAAGTATCGATGCCCAAGGCCAACCTTGTTGGTCAACACTGCCAGCAACAATAAAGGGCAGTTGTTGATAAAACTCACGATGTTGTTCTGGAATGTATGGACGTATTGCGCGTTGTCCAAAACTCTCCATCACAGCGCGTTTACCAACACGATCCTGAATGTTCTGTTCACCAGGATGAAATGGCGATAAAGCTGATTTTTGATGGGTCTTATCGCGAGTTTGGTTTTGCATAATAGGCATCTCTTAGCGGGATTTCGGTGGCACTGGATATTAAATAAATCAACATGCCCTACGACTGGCTCACAAATTCATCGGTACCAAAAATCCGCAGTGGATGTGCGAGCTGCCAAGAGCTAGTCGTCTTATGCTACTAATCCAGCTTTGGTTGCTGGCATAGCAACAAATCCTCTCAACCCTTCAATGTTTGTTAACCAGCGACGTACATTTGGGTAAGGTGCTAATGACACATCGCCTTCAGGTGCATGAGCAACGTAACTGTATATAGCAAAGTCAGCTAAGCTGATTTTATTTGCGACCAAATAATCTTGGTCGATAAGTTGTGCTTCTAATTTTGTTAACGCTTTTTCTGCTGTGGCTTTAGCAAACACCGGATCTGATGGTGAATTGAAAACATTAATTAACCTCGCTGCGCCTACGCCATAAGAGATTTCGCCCGCTGACATCGCAAGAAAACGATGCATTTCTGCTTCATGTTGCAGATCTTGAGGGATAAACGAAGGCGCATATTTACGCGCCAGATAAATGAGGATTGAAATTGAGTCGTGAACAACTGCATCACCGTCTTCAATAACAGGGACCAAACCCAAAGGGTTAAGGGTAAGAAACGGTGCTTGTTTATGCTCCCCAGCAGGAAGATCTACGTGGATAATGTTGTGCGCAATCCCCGCGACACTCGCAAATAGCTGCACGCGATGAGCATGACCTGAAAGTGGGAAACTGTGAATTTTAATGGCATTAGACATGATGTGTTCCTTTAAGGGTTGAATGATTTGTGCGTGAGAAAAGAATAAAGTTCACACGGCATAAATACAATGACCTGTTTTATTGAAACATTATCTCTATTATGGATATAATATTAATGGCTGTTATTAATGGTCATTACTAATGTGAGGATCATCTATGGATACGATTGATAGTATGCGTATTTTTGTTGCTGTAGCGGGGCAAAAATCGTTTACGGCGGGGGCAAAACAGCTAGGTATTAGTACTAATTTGGCCAGCAAGCATGTGCGACAGTTAGAGGCCCGTTTAGGTGCGCAACTTATTCATCGGACAACTAGACGCGTCACTTTGAGTGATACAGGACTCGCGTATTTTGAACGCTGCGTGTTTATAATTGATCAATTTGATGAGTTAGAAGGTTTAGTTCAAGAGCGTCAATCCGAACTTGCGGGGCCTATTCGTATTACTGCGCCAACAGGATTTGGGTCAAGGGAATTGGTAGAAGCGATTCGACCTTTTCAAATTGCACACCCTAAAGTGTCTATCAATCTGCATCTGTCCGATCAGCATGTCGATATACTTGACGAAGGTTTTGATCTCGCCATTCGTTTTGGTCCACTGCAAAATTCTACGCTTATTGCTCGTAAGTTGCTTACTATGCGATTAGTGGTGTTTGCATCACCGGAATATATCAATACACATGGTGAACCATTACATCCTAGCGATTTATCAACACATAATTGTTTATTACAATCATCGTCAGCAGATCCGGAGCATTGGGCCTTTACGGTTGCTGGCACAGAACAAAAATATCGGGTAAATGGGTCTTTTACGGCAAATTCGCCTCGGGCGGTCGCGCATATGGCCGTTGGAGGTTTAGGTATTGGTCGTTGTCCGCTGTACACCGTTGAACCCTTTCTTAAAAGTGGTGAGTTGGTATTGTTGTTTGACGATAAGATGGTTAGCGTATTTAACTTATACGCTGTATATCCTTCTGCACGTCATTTAACAGCTCGGATTAGAAAATTGATAGATCACTTAGTAACGGCGTTAGGATAATTTTATCTAAAATAATATCGTATCAGCTTAGGGCTATTGACCATTAAACCAGCATTGATGATGTTATTCGATATGTCGATGAGGTCATTGATACACTTAGAACTCAGTTTAATTCAACTGAGTATCATAATTGACTCTATTAAAAATATCTACAATCCAATCACTTAACGGCCACTCAACGCAATAGTAAATATTTGAATTGTTGCTAATTTTAAAATACTCCAGTTCGTCTTCTCGACCGCTTCGGACATTTAGTGGATTTAGATTTTTAACATTCACATAAATATAAACATTTAAAAAAGTGAGGTTTCAGGGTTGTGTGATTATTGTCCGTTATTTACGACATCTTTGAGGTGCATCAAGGTTTCATCGACACATTTGACTTAAATTTATTAGGTAAGTGTTATTTTTATTTGCTGTTATGTATCAGATTCTTTCAGCTCTACTTAGCCAAGGTGGGTTAGCAAAAAGGTAAAATAGCATCATTAATAGACCGATAATGTTTGGATTGTCCTAGCAGCCTGACGTTTTATAGGTGAATCAATATGAGTAAAGCTAAAAGTGATACCAATAAACATCGTGACAATCTCGAAGGAGACATTAAAGAGGCGGTTGAGGCAGATAAGGATATTCGGGACACCGTTCGGTGCATTACTCTTAAAGCATTGAGTGAAGGAAAATTAGTCCTCAATGAGCTCTCACAGATTGCACGCTGCGTGATTAAAGGTGCCGGTTTAGGTGCAGTTATTCATAGTCGTGATGGTCAATCCCACCAGCTCACTAAGGCGGTTGCTGGGCTTGAGGATGCCTTATGTTCTGCCGTAGAGGCATCCAAATTAGCCGTTGAAGAAGCCAGTTCTCATGCTAACACCTTTAGTAAACAGGATTTACAGCGCACCCTTAATGACCTTAGTGAGCTTGAAGTTATGTTTTTAGAGACGTTAAAAGACGTAGCCAAAGAGGCTAATGAGGCGGTATCCGTTACTTTAAATGATTTGGCTCGTCATGGTCGAGTAAGCGGCACCGCCGTCGGCCAGAAAGTAACTGAAATTTCAATATTGTTAAACCAACAATTCAGTGAACGGTTAAACGATACAGTGACTGCTGGAGTAGATTCTGCAGCAAAAATAACAAGTAACCTCGCTTATGCGGCAGCAGGTTTTCTTGATGCTTTTGCACAAAAATTGGATGAGAAATCAACATCTAATTCCAACTCAAATAAGAGTCAATAATGGGTGAAGCATGCTTTGGGAAACGTTAGGTACCGCGCGAGATATTGGCCGACTGAATGAGCTTGCTTCGGTTTTAATTCGTTATGGCTTCGGCGATGTGTTGCGCAGGCTTGGCCTTGCTAATGTGTTTAATGTCGCCGGTAAGGCTCTGCATTGGAAGCATGCAGCTGAAATAACCCAGTTAGAATCACCGGTTAGGTTTTGCCATGCACTAGCAGAAATGGGACCAACCTTTATCAAACTAGGACAGATCCTTGCTACACGTTCAGACCTATTTCCACCAGAGTGGACTGCTGAATTTGAAAAATTGCAGAATCATGCGCCGCCGGTATCATTTGAATTAATCTGTAAACAGTTACAGGAAGACTTAGGTTGTAGTCCGCAACAGGCTTTTGCCGAATTTAATCCAACCCCTTTTGCTGCCGCATCGATTGCCCAAGTTCATCGGGCTCGCCTACACGATGGTGCTGAAGTCATTATTAAGGTTCGCAGGCCAGGCATAAGACCTGTTATGGAAGCTGATCTACGTTTACTTGCCCGTATTGCAGAGGTGATGGAGTCAGAGTCACCGACACTACGCCGTTTTAGGCCTCGTGAGGTGGTCCGTCAATTTACCCATTCTCTAAGGCGGGAACTGGATTTATTGGCCGAATGTCGTAATGCTGAAAGGGTGGCAAACAATTTCAAAAGTAACCCTAATATCGTTATTCCAAAAGTGTATTGGTCGTGGTGCAGTGAACGCGTCAATGTTCAACAGTTTATTGATGGTATTTCTGGACGGAATATAGCAGCAGTGGAGGAGGCTGGATTAGATAGGAAGCTGTTAGCTAAGTATGGTGGTCAAGCTGCGTTGAAAATGATTTTAATTGATGGTTTTTATCATGCAGATCCCCATCAAGGTAATATTTTTTATCTGCCTGAAAATCGAATCGCATTTATTGACTTTGGCATGGTGGGACGATTGTCTTTCGAACGCCGCCATCAAGTGGTGCAACTTTTACATAGCATGGTTGAATTGGATGCTTCTCGTGTTGTTGATGTATTACTGACTTGGGCTGGCGATCCTCCGCTCAATAGTGAGAATCTTACTTTTGAAGTAGAAGAATTTGTTGATAAGTATCATGGCGTTTCGTTAAAAAGTTTCCATTTGAGCATGATGTTGACTGAACTGATATCACTGCTTAGAGAATATGGCCTCAGCTTACCTCCTGATATTATTATATTGATCAAAGCATTAATTGCGCTTGAAGGTGTTGCCCTGCAATTAGATCCTGACTTTAATATGGTGTCTGAAGCAAAACCATTATTACACCAGTTAATGTTACAACGATACGCACCAGACGCATTGGCTAAAAGAGGTTGGCAAGCCATTGTCGATACCGGTGAATTGTTAAGTGGATTACCGCAAGACTTACAACAACTTTTACGTTCAGCCCGTAGCGGTAGATTTCAGCTGCATATTGATGTCACAAGACTAAAAGCCTTTGGCAATCAACTTGACCGGGCAGCGAGTCGAGTCGCCATTGGCAATGTGGTAGCGGCTATGATTATTGGATCGTCTATTGTGATGACAGTTGATGGAGGACCAACTTTATTTGGTTTGCCGTTATTTGGCATACTTGGATTTCTGAGTGCTGCCGTCGGTGGGATTTGGTTGTTATTCTCTATTTGGTCAAGCGGGCGCTGGAAGTAGCAAATTATCACTACATCAATAATAAACATGAGGCTGCATAAATTTTATGCAGCTTTGCAGTGCCAAAGCATTAAAAATAGACCTCGATAAGAGTAAATCATATTACCTTTGCTGTTTTGTACGATATGAGTAACTGCTCCATTGATTCAGTGTAAAACATAACCATTTCTTCCAAAAACAAGCTGAATGATCAGACCATTTAGTCTAAAAGGTGACAAGAAGTTGCAAACACTCAACTCTGCCTAACGCCTAACGTGTAAAATCGACGTTTAAAATCTATAAACTACATTTGTACTTAATTGATGTAGTCACTAACGCTTTATCTAATTCAAATGTGAAGAGACTTTTCTTAACTAATCGTTGGTTTTTTTGCGGTAAATCGACATGCTATTTATGTGGTCTATTGATAACAAAAAACGTTTCATTAGTGCTGCTTTAGGTATTAGTACTGACTGTTATGTCAAATTGTTGCATCGGTAAACTTCACTCAAATACTTGAATCGGTCACGCAATGCTTGTTGAAAAACAATCTATGAAAATAATGTGCAATAACAAGATCATGCAATGGCTCGATTACGTCATTGATACGCTTTAAACGCATCGGTTGAGATGACGATTAACGCTTAGACCAAAGTCGATAGCCAACAATGACATAGAGAGTGCTAATCTGAGTAAAAATGGATTGGAGTATTCATGCTAAATAGAATGATTTTGATTAATGGTTTAGTGGTATTTGCCATCACTGTACTGCTGAGTTATTTAACCTTACCTCCTTGGCTGTATGCATTATTGATCGCACTCGCGTCTGTAGCCACGCTACTGCTTACCCACAAAAAACAAATAAGCCCAGAAATCCTTGAGTCATCTCAACACGATGAGCATGTTGCGAGTGGTATCAGCAAAGCCGCCACTCGAATTGCTATTGGTGGGGCTGAAGTGTCATTTTTTATTGAAAAGCTAGCACATGCAATGGGTTTGCAAGTTAAGCATGTTCAAGAAATATCAGAGCGTGCGGGTAATTTAGAGCAAGGTGCTCAACAACTGTTAGGCCAATCAGCCAAAGTACGTTTACTGGTTGAAGAGGCAAATACCCAAGCTTCAAGCTACGCCAAAGAAATAAAACAAGTTGATGAACAACAACGCAGCTTGTCTACTGAAATTGAATCAACTGCAGTGTTATTAATAGAACTTAACAACAAAGCAAACGCTATAAGCAGTATCACCGACACTATTAATAAACTATCTGATCAAACCAATATGTTGGCACTCAATGCTGCAATTGAAGCGGCTAGAGCTGGTGAACAAGGCAGAGGATTTGCCGTGGTTGCCGATGAAGTTCGTAATCTGGCACATAAAACGGCTGAAGCAACGCAAGGTATAGAATCATTGCTGTCAGAAATTGGTGAAAATAGCATTCAATCTGTACAAGCAATGCAACGAGTCAGTGATATGGGGGGAAAACTCTCTCAGCGTATGAATGAGATTTATATTCTTACAAAGGCAAGCCAAGAAAGCATGGCCGATGCAGCAAGCGAAATGCTGCAAATGGATCAAACTGTAGGTTTTACCGTTGATAACACCAATGGCATAGGTGCCAATATTGAAGGAATAGGGGCCTCTATACTCAAAGTTGATACCGATTTAATAGAAGCTTCAGATCGAGTTCTTGAGCTTAGTGGCTTTGCCGAACAGATATTTCGTCATTTACAAAGTTTCGATTTATCGGATAAACACGCAATTATCGCTAATGTCGCACTCAATGCTGCGGCTGATGTCGGAGCTGTTTTTGAAAATGCTCTGTTAAAAGGTTCACTCACACAAGCCCAATTATTTGACTCAAATTACCAGCCAATCCCTAAAACCGACCCTCAAAAATTTACCACTGGTTTTGACCGTTTTACTGACTCCAATTTACCTAGCATTCAAGAGGCCATTTTAAAAAATAATACCGATATTATTTATGCCGGAGCTGTAGATGTAAGAGGGTATTTCCCTACCCACAATATCAAATTTTCTCAGCCTTTAAGCGGAAACCGGGAGCAAGATCTTGCTGGTAATCGCACCAAACGCATTTTTAATGACCCTACAGGAAAGCGATGCGGCAACAATACTGAAAGTTTTTTACTGCAAACATATAAGCGTGATACCGGTGAGGTGATGCATGATCTCTCTGCACCAATTTACGTTAACGGCAAACATTGGGGAGGATTTAGAATTGGTTACAAGGCCGAAGAGTCATAAATAATTAGCTCTATCCGGCTAATTTTTATGATTTTATGAGTATGTTGCCAACGAAACTTAACACAGGGGAATCATGTTTTTCATTCATTGACTAAGTTCCAATATGAACAGCAATCTAAATTCACTTGTTGTGCGTTATTAACAATCAACATTAGCAGCGTAAAAAAATCAAGTAAGCTAAAATTATTACCTTGTAGAAACCGCCCATAAACATACCGTTTATTCATATCGGTAAAAACATTATCTTTAACTTATTAGTCTTTAAAGGCTAATAAGTTAAATATTTAGGTTTTTCTGTTTAAGGCCAAAAACTGCAACAAAAGTGATCGCAAAATTAGCCTGTTAATAGCTGTTATTTATGTTCGTGTTTGGTGAAGCGAAAATACAGAATGTGATATATAAATATATGATTATTTATATGTTTTTTATTTTTAAATTAACCTGATTTTGAAATAAGCCTGAAATCACGAGCCGATTTTGTTAAAATCCTTGCCTGAAGATGCAATCGAGTATCAATTTAATAGGGCAAGGCGGCTCTAATTGAGGTTTTATGAAGATAAATAAGGACAAATACAGTATAGATAACTCCGATTATACTGTCGGGCAAGATAACATTCAAAAATGGGGTTTTGATATACATAACCCTGTATTTGGAACGAGTGCAGGCTTAATCGCTATTTTTTTAATTGCCATTTTAATTATCGACCCGGCAACATCAAAAGAATTTTTAGATGGTATGAAATGGCAGATAATAGGGGCATTTGACGGTCTCTTTATGTGGTCTATGAATCTATTTGTAATCTTCTGTCTGGCATTAATTGTTTCACCTTATGGTAAAATTCGCCTAGGTGGTGACGGCGCAAAAGCCGATCATTCAAGACTGTCCTGGATAGCGATGCTTTTTGCAGCAGGTATGGGTATTGGTTTGATGTTTTGGGGCGTTGCAGAACCGTTAGCGTATTACACCGGCTGGTATGAAACACCACTGAATGTGGTCGCCAATACCCCGGCAGCAGCAGAGCTTGCACTGGGTGCAACTATGTTCCATTGGGGATTACACCCTTGGGCGGTTTATGGCGTAGTCGCCTTATCGTTATCTTTCTTCGCGTACAACAAAGGCTTACCGCTTTCCATACGTTCTGCTTTTTATCCTATATTAGGCGACCGTACCTGGGGTTGGCCCGGACATGTGATTGATGTTTTAGCCGTAATCGCCACATTATTTGGTTTGGCAACATCACTCGGTTTAGGTGCTCAACAAGCTGCGGGTGGTTTCCAGCACGTGTTTGGTATTGAAGGTGACCTATCCTTGCAAATCACTATTATTGTTGTAGTGACCATGCTGGCTATTGTCTCTGTGGTACGCGGGCTTGAAGGTGGTGTTAAAGTAATCAGTAACGTCAATATGTTACTTGCTGTTGTTTTAGTTGTCTTTGTTGCGCTTGTGACCGCTGCTGTTTCTATGGGCACTATTCCGACCACAGTAATGGGTTATGTTAAGAATATCATTCCCTTGAGTAATCCAATTGGTCGTGAAGATGAAGCTTGGATGCACGGCTGGACCGTGTTTTATTGGGCATGGTGGATTTCATGGTCTCCATTTGTGGGTATGTTTATTGCTCGTATTTCTCGTGGCCGTACGGTACGTGAATTTCTTACTGCAGTATTAATTATACCAACATCAGTGACTATCTTATGGATGTCAGTATTTGGTGGTGTCGCTATTGACCAAGTTGTCAATGAGGTCGGCATATTAGGCAGTGAAGGACTAACGGACGTTCCGCTTGCTATGTTCCAGATGTTTGATGCACTGCCATTAGGCAATATTTTATCAATGATAGCTGTGCTACTGGTACTGGTTTTCTTTATTACCTCTTCCGATTCCGGGTCGTTGGTGATAGACAGTATTACTGCCGGTGGTAAAATTGATGCGCCGATCCCACAACGTATTTTTTGGGCTACAATTGAGGGTGCTATCGCAGCGGTATTACTCTGGGTTGGTGGCACTCAGGCGATTGAGGCATTACAAGCAGGTGCCATTTCGACGGCCTTACCCTTTACCATTATTTTATTGGTAATGTGTGTCAGTTTGTTGATGGGTATGCGCACTGAAAAACATAATAAAAACTAGTTTTTATTTGCTACAAAAAAGCCGATGATTGATTCATCGGCTTTTTTTTAAGCATAATTTTTGATCAATCAAAGCACATTACAACCATAATTTGTCAATCGCAGTGTCTGGACTAAAATGATATTTAATTTGAGCCTGCAGTAACTCTGCGGTGGCAATTGCATCGGTTAACGCATCATGGGGTGCATAAGCAGGTAAGTGATAACGTTCACGGCTATTGGCAAGCCGAATTGATTCTGTGCGCTTTCTTTTAAATAAATTAAGCAACCCTTGTGACTTCGCCCGTTGCACATTAGCCTCAATCTGCATGGTATCGATAACCGGAAACACAATACCTTCATTAATCAACATGCGTAAAGTGTGGTCAAGAAAATCACGCTCAATATGCCGATAATGCACCA
The DNA here is from genome assembly GCF_040310085.1 of Shewanella sp. S1-58-MNA-CIBAN-0166. NCBI lineage: Bacteria > Pseudomonadati > Pseudomonadota > Gammaproteobacteria > Alteromonadales > Shewanellaceae > Shewanella > Shewanella sp. S1-58-MNA-CIBAN-0166. The sequence goes on from NZ_JBEOPN010000002.1 coordinate 246,760, forward strand.
CCACAACTTTTCCAGCCAATTCATTTAAAAGCTGCTCCAAAATCAACAACAAATCTGGTGCACCTTGTAAATCTGAGTGGGTAATACCGTGAATAATAATTGAGTTTTCTTGTAATTTATCGATAGGGTTGAGATACCATTTTTTTGCTTTACTACAAAAAATTCGCTGTAAATTAAATGGTACTAGCCCAATACTAATGATGCTGTTTTGCTGTGAATCTAAACCGGTAGTTTCAAAATCCAATGCGACAAACTCAATATCACTTAATGGTGTTTCATTATGATAAGTACCTGCATGATAAAAATCATGCAGGCGTTTATCTTTACTGTTATTGGCTTTTAATTCTAGAAAGGCTTGCCAGTTTAAAATCTCCTGGTCGCTGAAATTAGTCATGAGTTAACCTTTAAAGTTTGTTAGAACTGTAGCGATATTTTAAAAAGTTTTGCGCATTGCTTAACACTAAAAAAGCATCTTTAAGGTTGCGTCTTTCAAAATCAGACATACTTTCGGGTTCAATATTATTATCAGGCTCAATCCCAGACTCTATGTCTGTTGACTGATGACGCAAACGAACCAAAGAAATAAGCTCCATGGCATGTTGTAAATCTTCGCCCTTGGATGTGGGCAGAATACCCGAATCGATAATGTCTTCTAAACGTTCAAATGAGTTTTGTGATTGTGAGCCGATGGCAAGGGCATGCACTCGGATCAAATCGGCCAATGGCGCAGTACCACGACGTTTTAAATTGATAGAGTTATTATGACGCCCATCTTTTTCCATCACAAAATCTTTAAAGAATCCCAGAGGTGGTTTTCGGTTGAGGGCATTGTGTGCTAAACAGGCTAAAAAGCGGTTGTTTTTCTTGGCTTTACTTAAGATAAAGGCATTGAGTTGTTCGGCCCATTTTATGCGACCATAAACCCCCGTAAGATCAAAGAAAATAGAGCAGTTTAATAAGGCTTGAGGGTTGGGGTTTTCTATCCAGTCACCGAAACATTCTTCCCATTGTTCGCGTGTTTTACGGTATTCAGGGTTACTTGCCATAATATCACCGGTGCAGTAACTGTACCCGCAGGCAGCTAAACCATCACAAACAAAATCTGCTAATTTTTCAAAATATGCTCCATGCAACGCAACGTTATAGCTATTATCCAGGATAATAGCATTATCCTGATCGGTCACCATTAGCTGTTCATCTCGAGCCATCGAACCCAGAGCTAAGAAGCAATATGGAACAGGTGGCGGGCCGAACTTTTCTTCTGCAAGTTCTAATAAACGCTGTTTAAAGTTACGACCGATTTCAGACATTGCCCGTCCGACCATGTGTGAATTAGCGTCTTCGTTAACCATGCGTACAAAACAGTTTTTTAACTCCGCAGAAAGCAGCACTAAATCTTCGCTACTTTTTTGCTGGAAGATACTGCTTACAAATAACAAACTATTTTGCGATTCGTAGCGAATGATATCCGCAACTTCAATCAGACCAATCGGTTTCTTATTTTTTAGAATGGGCAGATGATCAATATTGTTGCGCAGCATAAGCAACATCGCTTCAAAAATATACGCGTTGTGATCCAGCGAAATTAAATCGGTCGACATGACTTGTGAAATAGGATTATCAACACTTACCCCGGCTGCAATGACCTTAGCGCAGAGATCATGTTCGGTAATAATACCAACGAAACTGCTATCTTGTTGATCATCTATATCTGGGTCATTAATTAATACCGCAGATATATTCTCTTCGGCCATGATTTTGGCCACAGCTTGTATGCTGCTATTACAGGACAGAACCACAGGCTCTCTGGTGACTAAGGTTTTTACTTTGGAAGTGGTCAGTGCATTAGCATCATCGGTTTTTCCTTTTACCGCTTGTTTTAAACGGGTGGAATCCTCAGCTTCAACAAAATCAGCAAAATCATCATAATTCTCGCACAAATCATTGAATACCGACTCAGGAATACAGTATACCAGCGTATCTTTTACCGCTTTGGCTGGGAAGCGCACTTTATTATTGGTTAACAAGCCCATTTGTCCAAATAACTGACCCTGGTCTAAACGATTATAAAGTTCACCTTTACGGCGATATAACTCTACGACTCCGCTGCGGATCATATATAGCTCTTTAACGTTGTCATTAAAGTTAACAATCATGCTATCTGTGCGGTAATAAGAAATCTCAACACTTTTAGCAACGTCAATTAACACTTGTTCTGGAAGCTGATCAAATGGGGCGTACTGAGCAATAAAGCTCTGGATTTCGAGTACTTCGGCTGTCATGAATAGACCTGCTAGTTGGTGATGACTGGAGAATTGTTAATATCTATTTAGCTATCATACGAGTGAAAATTGCTATTGTGTTCGAATATATAGCGGTTGCTGAGGCCATTAGTTACCTTTACGTGTTAACCAGTAATGATGGTGGCCTAGCCAAGACGAACGATAATCTACTTATGTTATTAGCCATAGTAGCACTGCTGTTCTGATATTGTACCCAAAGCATTTCTGTGTGGTTAGATATTGAGTTAATTTGGTGAAACAAGTGACATTGTTGAATATTGTCATCAATGATGATATTTACTGTTCGATTTCAATAAGGCAATTTTATAAATTCCAGCCTAAGTGGTTAATCTATCCGCACTTATTAGTGCGTAATTAACACCATAGAAGTTAAAAATAAAAATTTTCTCTGAGGATAAAGGCTGTTCATGAAGCAGTGTCTCTTGTTATGTGAACATCGATATAATGTTGGAGAACGTAATGCAACTCGATAGCAAGCGCAGCACTCGAGGTGCCAGTTAATTTAAGTGCAAGATTAAGCAAGACTAAGCAGCACAATCTAAGTCAATTTATTGATATTTATCAACATATATAGCCCGAGATGATGGGCGTGTTATCCATTTTCGCTGAAGATTTTACAGATCAAATTTATGCAGATTACACCATGCTTTCATGCCGTTGTGTAAGGTGTCATCGTGTTCAAAAATGGATGATAGTACTGCTATGGTGTCATTGAGTTAGCTTTATATTGTTAACTAAGCTTGGCACTTTTGTGAATGAAGTTAAGGCATAGTGTTTAGGATATAAATCAATTTCATAGGGTTATGCTGATGTAGTGTTATTTAAGCGGATGATGTTTTATTAATCATGCAATGCGCATTAACTAAACTCGCTATACTGTAATAGAGTTGATCAAGATCAAGCGTGTTGTTCGTCTGTGGGCCTAAACTCATTAGTGTAGATGGGTTAAAAGCTGTTTATTGATCCGTTGCAAACTTGCTCTCTGTGAGGGGATAAAATGAATTTTAAAGACTATTACACTGTATTAGGCATAGACCCTAAAGCGAATGATAAAGCGGTAAAGGTCGCTTATAAAAAACTCGCCGTGCAGTATCATCCCGATGTGAGTAAACATCCAGATGCAGAAGAAAAATTCAAAGAAATTGGTGAAGCCTATGAGGTGTTGCATAACACTAAAAAGCGAGCCGAATATGACGAGTTACGTCATCATCATCTTAATAGAACCCAAAATAGCTATGCCAATCAAGGTGGAGCGAATGGCGCCAGTCAAAATTGGGGACAACAGCAAAGCGATCCTCAAACCGATCAAGAATTTTCAGACTTTTTTAGTTCAATTTTTGGTTCAAGCCACGGTGGTTTTGAACAAGGTGGCCAACATAGGCAACGCCAAACCCAGCCCCCAAAAGGCCAAGATATTGAAATTGAGTTTCCGATGTTTCTCGAAGAAACATTGGTCGATACTCTTAAGCCAGTCGAGTTTACCTTACAACAACGAGAACCTAGCGGTCGTATCGTTGAGCAACCTAAATCGTTAAAAGTTAAAATTCCTGCTGGCGTTGTTAATGGCGAACGTATTCGCTTGAAAGGACAGGGCGGTCCGGGACCGACCAAGGCCGACAATGGCGATCTCTATTTACAAATTCGGTTTGTGCCTCATCCCATGTTTGATGTTGATGGCCGAGATTTGAGCATTGTTGTGCCAATAGCACCATGGGAAGCAGTGCTGGGTACCAAGCTTAAACTGCCCACGTTAACCGGTCATATTCAGCTCACTATCCCTGCTAATAGTCAGTCAGGACAGCGATTACGTATAAAAGGAAAAGGCTTACTCAGTAAAAAAGTACATGGGGACTTATTTGCTGTACTCAAAATAGTCGTCCCGACATCACCAGACAAAACAAGCACACAATTGTGGACTGAATTAGCAGAGAAAAATAAATTTGACCCACGTGCCAGTTGGAGTAAATAACGATGCTGCAGATTAATATAAGCGAACAAGATTGTTGGTTGAGTAGTGATGAACTGTGTGAGTGCAGTGATATCAGCTCAGCCTTACTACTTGAACTTGTGGATCACAGTATTGCGATTCCATTGCAGGGCGAGGTGATAGAAACATGGCAATTTAGTGTCGAGAATTTACATCAAGTTAAAAAAGCTACGCGCATTCAACGTGATCTGGCACTCGACTGGGGTGGCATTGGTTTAATTTTACAATTACTCGATGAAAGAGACCGATTAGATCATGAAGTCCATATGCTAAAACAGCAACTAAGTCGGTTTAAAATATAATGGCATATCGCTGACTATTGGATGTTAAGGCTCGTTACACTTCTCATTGGCAGTAGCGATTAAGCGGCAGCCTGATTATATAAGTACCGCGATTTAGGACAGTCATTTAATCAATGCTACCTAACTATCGTTATTTAAGCTGTTTATAAAGGTTTATTAACGTTCTTTGCCGCTAAAAAACCAATACAGCTAAAATACATAAAGCCGAATAATGACTGTTGATTGTGGCCTAATGACATTACTTGTGCTCATTTAAGTACAATGCCTCTGGCCATAAATGGGCTGTAGGCAATGCTTCCTCTACCGATTGTGCCGCATATAGGCATCGTTTAATAAAGGAACACAAATTCAGATAATCAAATCGATGACATCAATATAATAATGGATAATTACAGCGTTTGAAGTTGGTTTTTTGCAATGGTACTAATGAACAAACTCAATGGTAAACAGGCACAGATAGACGAGAAAGATACCAATAATAACGAATCTAAACCAGCGCGTAGCGGTGCTAAAAATATCCAATAGCGACATCGAAGTTACAATTAAAAACGCCGTATTATCTAGTGCTTTCTCACGAATAATTGCCGCTGATACAAACATAAACATCGTCATCGTTAGGATCACCGCAAGTAAGCTAGGCACATGGCGAATATCGCTATTATCAGCATCACCAAATATCATTATTTGCGGTTATAGAATTTTCACTATCATGTTAAATGTGATCCGATCCCGACTCTATAATCATCCTGTTTTTGTAATCATTCTAAATGGCTATAGGCGAAGGTTGTAATTTGCTGTCATCGCTTACAACCCGCGATGACAGGGGTAACACTCATAAATAACACATCAAACAGAGGGCGCGTGATGTGACTTGCTTGGCGAGGAGCATCAACGTAATTAATGTGACAAGAGAAACAGAAAAACTCATGTAATACTTCTTAACAAAAGTATAAGCCAACAATAACGTTAGTGAGTCAAAGTGGTTGTGTCGTCGTAGGATAAATATTCACAATCTAGCCATGAAAAGATAAGTCATCACTGCATAAAACACTTGATTCATGTGAATTAAAAAACAGCAAATTAATTCAGTTTCTGAAGCCTATAAATTTACTAATTAGCCAATTAACGATAAGCCTAAATGATTAACCACATAGTGCTTAGTTAACGAGGATGATGTAGACAACTAAATCAATAAATTACCCATAACAAATATAAGGTTAATCTGGGTTTTATTTTTACAATTAAATTCAATGATTTATGTCTATTTTTGAAAACACTAACATTGACATGATTAGCGTTTAGGGACTACTGTATAAAATATATCGCGAAAGTGTGTGGTAAATATTTAACAGCGCAAAATTTATTCACGTGCTTTTTATGTAGCGTTAGTACAAAAAAGCAGAACGGCGTAAAAGAGCGTCATGGAAAATATTATGGAAAAAATAGTAATAAAAAATCTCTATAAGGTTTTTGGTTCTGAACCTCGCAAGGGGGTAAAATTACTTGAACAAGGGAAAAGTAAAGAAGAAATTTACGAACAGACAGGACTAACTGTTGCAGTTCAAGGTGCAAGCTTTACTGTGAACAAAGGTGAAATTTTTGTCGTGATGGGTCTGTCCGGCTCAGGAAAATCAACTCTAGTAAGAATGCTAAACAGGCTTATTGAACCAACGTCTGGAGAGGTGTTAGTTGATGGTCAAAATATCCTCAAAATGAATAAGGATGAGCTGGTAAAGTTTCGCAGAAGTAAAACCAGTATGGTCTTTCAGTCTTTCGCTCTTATGCCTCACCAAACAGTGTTAGAAAATGCTGCATTTGGACTCGAGCTTGATGGTATGGATAAGAAACAACGTGAAGAGCGAGCTCTAGATGCTTTAAAACAAGTCGGACTCGAAGGCTTGGAGAATGCATATCCCAAAGAGTTAAGTGGTGGTATGCAGCAGCGAGTGGGATTGGCGCGAGGTTTAGCGGTTGATCCTGATATCTTGCTCATGGATGAGGCATTTTCGGCGCTTGATCCTCTTATTAAGACAGAGATGCAAGATGAACTGCTTAAACTGCAAGATCGTCATGAGCGCACCATCATTTTTATCTCCCATGATTTAGACGAAGCACTACGTATTGGTGACCGAATTGCCATTATGCAGGGCGGCCGAGTTATCCAAGTCGGGACGCCAGAAGAGATTTTGCAAAATCCCGCTGACGATTATGTACGCGCTTTTTTCCGCGGTGTTGATCCAACCGGTGTTATCTCCGCAGGGGACATTGCCCGCGATAGCCAGCCAACGGTCGTTTGGCATACTAAAGCAGGTAGCCCACGAGCCACATTAGAAATGTTAAGTATTAAAGATCGCGAATTTGCCTATGTATTAGATTCAGAACACCGGTTTTTAGGTGTTGTCTCTTCAGATTCCCTGCGCGACGCTATTGACCAAGGAAATGGTACCAGCAAACTTGAGCATGCCTTTCTTGCAGAAGCTAAATCTGTTCAGGAAACCGATAGTCTTCAAGACATTTTATCTTTGGTAGCATCTCATTCTTGGCCTATTCCAGTTGTAAACTCAGAAAATAGATATCGCGGAGTTGTTTCTAAAAATCTGTTTCTTCGTACCTTAAACCGTGCAGAGAAGGGGACTTATTTTGAGCAGTCAGCATCTTAGAATACTAGCTTCAGGAGTGTTATATCATGTTCAGTTTTAATGAAAGAGTTATTCCCTTAGATGCATGGATCACAAGCCTTGTTGACTGGTTGGTAGAAGGGTATCGATGGTTTTTCCAGATGATAAAATGGCCCGTAGATTTCATTTTATCGAGTGTATCAGATGGACTTCTGGCAACTTCACCTCTGCTTGTTATTGCACTGTTCGGCGTCATTGCTTGGCGGGTGTCAGGTTTCAAACTTGCTGGTTTTACGCTTGTATCGTTGATTCTCATTGGTCTGCTTGGTTTCTGGTCTGAAACCATGATAACCCTCGCCATGGTATTTTCATCTGTTGTGTTCTGCACCGTTGTTGGCGTGCCATTTGGTATATGGGCTGGACGCAGTGATCGTGTTAATAACATTCTACGACCCATTTTGGATGCGATGCAGACAACGCCAGCCTTTGTCTATTTGGTACCTATAGTGATGCTTTTTTCTATTGGCAACACTGCGGGTGTTCTTGCAACCATCATTTTTGCCCTGCCACCGTTGGTTAGATTAACCAGTCTCGGTATCAGGCAGGTACACCCAGAGTTAGTCGAGGCTGCGCTCGCCTTTGGGGCAACAAGCTCGCAGGTTTTACTTAAAGTTCAGATACCACTTGCTCTTCCGACCATCATGGCTGGTCTTAATCAGACCATCATGATGTCGCTCTCCATGGTGGTTATCGCCGCAATGATTGGCGCAGGAGGCCTTGGGGCACCTGTCGTTCTGGGCTTAAATACACTTGATATTGGTTTGGCCACGGTTGGCGGTCTTGCGATTGTTTTATTAGCAATCATTCTAGATAGAATCACCCAATCAATGGCAACCCCAAAAAATAAGGACGTAAAATGATACTTAAAAAAGTAATACTGGGCGCAGCTTTAGCTGCAATCACAATGACGGGGTCAGTAGCTCTTGCTGATACTCTCAAGCCAGGAGAAGGCATAACCGTTAAACCAGCTCGAGCGACATGGGACACCGGTTTTTTTCAGGAAGCGCTTGTACGACGAGGTCTTGAGACTCTTGGGTATGATGTGGAAAAGCCCAAAACGCTGGTCAATCCAATCTTTTACAAAACGGTCACTCTCGGTGATATTGATTATTGGACCAATGGTTGGTTTCCAATGCATAACGATCAACTACCGAAAAATTTTGATAAAAAAGCTGAAAAGATTGGTTATGTAATGAAAGCCGGTGGACTGGGTGGCTATTTAGTGTCTAAAAAAGAGGCAGATAAATATAATATTACCTCCCTTGAAGATTTTAAACGCCCTGAGGTGAAGAAAGCCTTTGATACCAATGGTGATGGCAAGGCCGATCTGACTGCCTGCCCTCCAGGCTGGGGATGTGAAAAAATAATCACCCATCATATGGACGTGTATGGTCTCAAAGATGCTATCAATCCAGTGAAAGCGGCATATGCAGCAGGAATGGCATCGGCGATGGCGGGTTATAAAAATGGTGGACCAATCTTCTTCTATACTTGGGCACCAAATTGGACCATTTTTAAACTAAAGCCAGGCAAGGACGTTGTGTGGATCAACGTGCCTGAAATCAATCCGACCAAAGCGCAAAGTTCTGCTGTTGAACGAATGACGATAAAGGGACTTGAAGGCGCAGTTTCTGACCCGGTAAAACTTGGTTTTGTTGCTTCTGACATCCAGGTCGTCGCCAACAAAAAATTCACCAAGCAAAATCCAGCAGCTAGGAAATTTTTTGAAGTATTTACCCTGCAGCTTGCCGACGTCAACGAACAGAATACTCGGATGAACGATGGCGAAAAGAGTGAACAGGACATTCAACGCCACGTTGATGCGTGGATTGCCAAAAACCAAGATCAATGGAACGGTTGGCTGACTGAAGCACGTAATGCTGCTAAATAGTCTCAACCTGCAATAGCTTATTGGTAACCCGGAGCACACATACCGTGCTTACGGGTTATTTTTATACACCCCCCCAAGTGTTTAGTAAAACGTATGCCAGCGCTTTCAAAAAAGAGGACTAAGCTGATAGTGATTTAGCCCCTAAAGAGGCAATGATGTTTTTCAAAGGAACAAGCCTAAGTTCTTATCATATTTTTCAAAATACATTTCGAATTCAACATATTATTTAAAATATAATTCATAAAAAAATGAATGTGCTTATTTAAGTCCAAAGGTACAGGTCTATTATTGGTAATTATTTAAAGATAATGACCCCATCCATGGCAACAAAAAATAAGGAACGAAAATGATAATTAAGAAAGTAATAATGGGTGTCGCTTTAGCTGCAATAACCATGACAGGGCCTGCAGCTCTTGCCGATAATCACCAGCCAGGTGAAGGCGTAACCGTTAAACCTGCGCGGGCCACGTGGGACACGGGATTTTTTCAGGAAGCGCTTGTACGACGAGGTCTTGAAACACTGGGGTATGATGTAGAAAAACCTAAAGATCTGTCGAATCCGATCTTTTACAAAACCGTGACTCTCGGTGATGTTGATTATTGGACCAATGGCTGGTTTCCAAATCATGACAGCCAGATGCCGAAAGGATTTTATGACAAAGGTGAGAAAGTTGGTTTTGTGGTTAAGGCCGGGGGTCTGCAGGGCTATTTGGTGTCTAAGAAAGAGGCCGATAAATATAATATTACCTCCCTTGAGGATTTTAAACGCCCTGAAGTGAAAAAAGCCTTTGATACCAATGGCGATGGCAAAGCCGATCTGACCGCTTGCCCTCCAGGTTGGGGATGTGAAAAAGTCATCAGCCACCATATGGATGTATACGATCTGAAAGATGCTATCAATCCGGTGACCGCTTCATATGCAGCAGGAATGGCGTCAGCGATGGCGGGTTATAAAAATGGTGGACCAATATTTTTCTATACCTGGGCACCAAACTGGACCATTTTCAAACTGAAACCAGGCAAGGACGTTGTGTGGATAAACGTTCCTGAAATTAAGCCATCCGAAGCGCAACGTTCTGGTGTTGAACGAATGACGTTGAGTGACATTGAAGGCGCGGTTTCTGACCCAGTAAAACTAGGTTTTGTTGTTTCTGACATCCAAATAGTCGCCAACAAAAAATTCACCAAGCAGAATCCCGCAGCAAGGAAATTTTTTGAGGTATTTACCTTGCCGCTTGGCGATATCAACGAACAAAACACTCGGATGAACGAAGGCGAAAAGAGTGCCAAGGATATTCAAGGCCACGTGGATGAGTGGATTACCAAAAATCAGGATAAATGGAACGGTTGGCTGACTGAAGCACGTAACGCGGCTAAATAGTCTCAACCTGCAGTAACTAATGGTAACCCGGAGCACACATACCATGTTTCCGGGTTTTTTAAAGATAAGACTGGTGTGTATAAAGACAATTTGACATATAACCACTACTTATCAATGAAGAGGTCATTTACTTTTGTGTTTGAAAACAGAGTATGAGTAAACATTTATAGCATGCATTATTACGATCTAGCCTTTGGTAAGCCATCTCGTTATTGGTCACCATCACGCGCTGATTTCGCTTCGGCTAAACGGCTAATACTTTTAAAATAGCGTTAGGAATATAGTTAAGTAGGTCACTGGCTAACATGCCATATTGGCTTAAGTCCTCTGCAGCAATGTCGCCTGCCAAACCGTGTAAATAGACACCCAAACACGCTGCATTTATTGGGCTAACGCCTTGAGCGCAAAACCCTGAAATCATACCTGTTAATACATCGCCGGTTCCGGCTTTGGCTAGCGCGCTGTTACCTGTTGGGTTGATAAATACTCGCTCGCCATCACTAATCACACTGTGTTTGCCTTTAAGTACCACCACTGTGTTTAATTGCTTAGCGGCAATACTGGCATAGTGCACCCGTTTGGCTTGAATTTCGCTGACATCAACATTGAGTAACCTTGATAACTCCTTTGGGTGTGGTGTGATAATGCTGTTTTTGGGCAAGTTAATAGATGTTTTCGATGGGCCGCTAGGATGAAGTAAGTGACTAATAAAGTTAAGTGCGTCTGCGTCAAAGATGACCGGATTAGGATTAGCTTGTATCTCAGTTAATAGGGCGTAAAAAAATCCATTATTGCCATCAGGAACAGATAAACCCTGTGAATGGCTGTTGCTAAGATGTTTGTTACTGAGTGGAGGGTTAGCGAGAGGACTAATGTTAGTGCTAATGTTAGTGCTAATGTTAGGGCTAATAATGAGTTGGTCAGTACTGTGGCCAATACTTAATCCACTGCCCATGGAAATGACACTGGCTTGGTTGAGTTTATCGCGAAGTTGTAACACAGCCCTTTTATCAATGGCCTGTACGTCAATAGCTTGTAGGTCACTCGACTGAGTATTCGATGGCTGCATCTTTGTTGATAATAAGTCTGTTGTTTGCCCTGCATCATCATGCCTTTGTGTTACATGAGTGAGTAGTGGCAAGGTAACAACATTTGGCGTTAATGCACTCACACTGTCACATACCGATGGGCTACTGGCTAAGGTGACGTAACCCGCACCAACTCGTAATGCGGATAAACTCGACAAATAAGCCGCTCCCCGATAATGCAATGAACCAGCAATATTCAATACATGGCCAAAAGTCATTTTATGGCTGTTATCCGGCCTTGGAGGCAATATACTTTTGATATATTCCAGGGTTAACGTATTCATTGGCACTCGCGAATTAATTTTGCATATCGATACAATAAAGTAGCACAAACAGGAAAACCGTAATGGCTACTGCGACAAAAAAATGATGATATTTAGCTCTTACTATTAATTCATTAGTCTTGGAGGTATTGTGAATAGATTAATAGCTTTTGCTTAGACATAATATTAAGGAAAATGAATGACTAGAATAAACTGGGGCATAGTGAGTACTGGCAGAATAGCGGCTTTATTTTGTCAAGATTTAGTCTTTTCGACTAACAGTCATTTATATGCCGTTGCCGCGCGGCAACAAACGGATGCCGATGCTTTTGCGAAGCAATACGGCGCCGAAAAGGCCTATCAAGGCTACCAAGCATTATTTGATGATCCTGACGTTGATATTGTGTATGTCGCCACGCCACATAATTTTCATTTTCAGCAAGCTTATGATGCTTTAATGGCAGGTAAACACGTGTTGTGCGAAAAGCCGATGACAGTGTCGGTTGAAGAATGCAATATTCTGGTTACGTTAGCCAAAGACAAAGGCTTGCTGTTAATGGAAGCATTATGGACTTATTTTTTGCCAGCAATCAAACAAGCAAAAAAATGGTTAGATGAAGGCCGTATTGGTCAGCTTAAACACGTTAAAGTCGATTTTGGCTATCCGATCCTATTTACGCCTGATGGGCGTGAATATAATCCGCAATTAGCGGGTGGATGTTTATTGGATATGGGTATTTACCCATTGGCGATTGCAGATTATTTTATTAAAGCTGACATCGATAATCTGCATGTTCAAGCGCATGTATGTGAAACCGGTGTTGAAGATGATGTGATTATTATTGGTAAAAGTGGTGATATCGCTGTGAGTTTAGCTTCGTCGTTTCAGTGCCGATTAAGTAATAACGCTTATCTTATTGGCGATAAAGGTTACATTGTTATTCCTGATGCATTCAGAGCGTCTGAATGCAGTTTGTATCATCTAGATGAGTTGGTCGATAGCTTTATTGATAGCAGAGCATCATTGGGCTATCACTTTGAGGCGGATGAAGCATGTCGACTCATCGAACAAGGCGATCTTGAAAGTAGGGTAGTAACACATCAACATAGCTTATTGTTTCAGTCGCAACTAGCGAGAATAAAGGCACTGATTTAAGATTGATTCAGCCGCTATGCTGGCAATATAGTCAATATAGCGGCCGCCAATCATTGAGCGGGCTAACTCTTTTTTTCGGTAGCGGGTTTGCTGAAAATTTTATTGTCGCTGAACTGCATGGCGACCAATATTACAGCCATAATACTGGCTAATAGCATGGCGGCAGAAAAGCTCACCGTGGTGCCACCGGGAATAAATTCAACAAACGAAGTGATAAACTGACCGCCAAATACGGCCATCGTAAAATAGGATAAATTTTTGCCTCTAACGTTGGCTGCACTTTTTTCTACCGTCATATGGTTAAGTAACGGAATACTGAAACCAAAACCAATACCCGCAAAGACAGCTCCAATGAGTAATATCGGCATACCGTTTGCGTTTGCAAAACCAACATGCGCGAGGGCATATGCTACAAATGCGACAGCTAACAAATACGTTGCGCTCATGTGTTTGGCAACTTTTGGCATAAAGTACGCAGCAACCACTGCAACCAATGAGATAAACGCTAATAAATTACCCACTTGAGCTTCGTTATAGCCTTGTTGAACCATGCTCTTTGGGAGCACGACAATAGCGGTAAAAAAGATCACCATTGCCATAGTGGCAAAAAGATAAACCTGATGAAGTGATAGCCCTTGTTGAGTCTGGTTGTTATCACATTCAGCCTCAACCGTGAGTGATGGATGTTTACGCGGCACAAATAACAACAGCATCAGTAAAAATAACCAAGCTATTAAGTATAAACTCAGCGGATAAGCCCAATTAATACTGGCTAATGTACCGCCTAAAAACAGAAACAATACCCCACCTAATTCGATAGCCATACCTTGTTTAGCTATCATGCTGAGCCGCTCATTACCGGTGTACCATTGCGAAATAAGTACGGTACTGCTCGCCATAACTACCGCAGTAATACCGCCTAATAAAATACGATTAGACAATACAAACCAAGGGCCATTCAGCCAATACACCGCAAAGCCCAAGGCCCCATAGAGTATTAAACCGACGATGAGCGCCCGATAAGCACCAAACTTATCAATTGATTTACCCGCTATTGGGGCAAATAATACTGCACCTAATGCCGGAAAAGTCACCAGCCATACCGCATATTCATTGATGCCCAATGCATTCGATATACTTAATAATCCCGGAGCAACAAGGGCGCCAACCATAATGGTGAGGCTGGCAATACACAGCAGCGAAAAGCTGCCAAGTTTAGATAAACGAGTCATTGTTTTACCTGTGATTTGCTGAAGAACCATGATTAAGAAAAAGAGGGCGAAAGAGCGATTGTTCAACCACCCAGTCATTGATATCAGCATTGAACATTAAGCCAGCAGCTTTAATGCTTGTATGATGTCTTCTGGCTCTGAACGAGTTCGGTAATCTACGTCGACATAACGCCAGGTGACAACGCCGTCTTGACCGATAATGAATGTCGCGGGGATCGGTAACACACTGCCATTGCCATTATTGATGGCTTCAAGGTCGAGCTTGCGATCAACGCGCATATGTTCAGCGAGAAATTCAGGCACTTGCCATGCAACCCCATATTGTGATGCAACTTTTGCATCTTGATCTGACAATACCAAGAACTCTAGGTCTTGCATTTCATCTTTTGTCAAAGAGCCATCTGGCACTTGCGGACTGATGGCAACCAATTGAGCTCCAAGGGTATGAATATCGGCTAAACGTGCTTGTAAAGCACGCAGCTGTAAGTTGCAGTACGGGCACCAACTGCCACGATAAAATGTCACTACAACAGGGCCTTGGTGCAGTAAATCTACCAGGGATATTAATTTCCCATCCGAATGAGGTAACGAAAAGTTGGGCGCTTTTTGGCCAAGATTAATTGCACTATCACCTTGTTGAAATGCTTTTGCTTGTTCAATAATATCGTCAACGACTTTCATGAAATCAGGGTTCTTTTGTCGTCCCTCATTCATTTTAGCGTCGGTTTGCTGTTGTAAACTGTTCATATATTCCCTCGATAGCAACTAATTTAGCTAGCCTTTGGCAGACGACTCTGTGATTGGGACTTTGTAAATATAACTAGGCTAAAGAGTAAAGTGTTAGCGTCTATAATAAAAATGTTATTATTTTATTGAATCTATAGCAAAAGCGTATTTGAGGTGATTGTGGATATAAAAACATTGAAAAGCTTTATTAGCGTAGCGTCACACCAAAGCTTTTCTGGTGCGGCGCGTGATCTCAATACGGTACAGCCGGCGATTAGCCGTCATATTGCCATGTTGGAAGAAGAGCTAGGAGTTATGCTGTTTATCCGCAATTCGCGCCAGGTAAAAATCACTAACGCGGGAGAGCAATTGCTGCACGATGCGAAACAGATTATTGCATTGGCAGACAACGCTAAAAGTCAGGTAAAACGAGCACAGCAGGGGCAGATAGGCGAGCTTAATATCGCTCATTTAAGTTCAGCATGTTTGACTTTTATGGCAGATTTAGTTCGCAGCTATTCGCAGCAATATCCTGATGTGCATGTCACTTTATTTGAAATGACCGCGACAGAACAAATTGAAGCATTTAAAGATAACCGCATAGATGTTGGGTTTTCGCGGCCATTACCCAGCGGGATTATTGATGAATTTAACAGTAGTGATATTTACATCGACAAGTTGGTGGCCGTTGTGGGACAACACCATCCCCTGGCTGAATATAGCCAAATAGAATTGGGTCAATTACAACAGCAAAAGTTGATCATCTTTAACCGTGACGAAGCAGTAGGTTTGTTTGACGATACTATTATGCTGTGTAAACAAGCAGGATTTTCGGCCAATATTATTAGCCAACCTAAACATATGCAGACCTTGTTAACTGAGGTGGCTGCTGGTCTAGGTGTTGCTATTGCGCCTTATTGTATTCGTAAATTATACAGTCAAGGTTGTCATTTTTTACCTTTCACTGATGCACATAAAGCTATACCCACTCAGCTACATGTAAAGCGTGCTAATGATCGTGCTACTGTAGATGCTTTTGTCGCGTTGGCATTACACAACAAAGCTAAAATTGCCAAAAGTATGGCTTAATTAATAGAGCTTGAATGATAGAGTTTAAGAAGTGCAGCTAAGTGATGAAGTTTAAGTGAGATGGAACATTGCACTTAAGCCAGCTAGATACTCAACATTTTATACTAACAGGCCAGAGGAAGGCATTGACTATGGATGAGGTTTTACCACAAAACAGGCGTTATTCAGAACTTGATTGGTTGCGGGTGGTACTGATTTTTGCAGTTTTTTTACACCATGTATTGATGCCATTTAATGGTGACGACTGGCATGTGATGAATAATGAATCGAGCAAAGTGCTTGACGATATCATGGTGTACTTTGAACAACTCAGACTGCAAACATTGTTTTTTATCGCGGGTGCAGCCAGTTTTTTGTTACTGCAAAAAATGCCCGTGCGCCAATTTCTCTCGAGTAAGTTTCATCGGCTTTTTATCCCTTTGCTGGTGGGAATGATATTGATTGTGCCGCCACAACATTATTATGAAAACATTACTGAATATAGCTCTTTAGCATCGGCGTATGGTGAGTTGATGTTGTCGTTTGATAGTAATCATTTATGGTTTATTGAATTTTTAGTTATCTTTATGCTGCTTGCGGTGCCACTTAGGTATTTGTTAACACGCCAGACCGGTATTAAGTTACAACATTGGCTTGAACGAATAAGCCGTCATCGTTTTGGGTTGCTCAGTTTAGTTTTAGTGTTAATCGTGTTACGTGGTGCGCTTAAATATGTTTTGCCATCAGACAGTCACCATATCGAAAACCTGTCATTGAGTGTGTTTTATTTGTTTTTCTTCTTTGCAGGCATGTGCTTTGTCAAAAGCGAGCTTATTTGGCGCGCGTTAGCTGAACATCGATACACTTATTTAGCCAGTTTGTTCGTGAGTTCAATCCTGTTTTATGGCTACTATTACTCACCTGATTTAAGCCCGTATTTGTCACTTACCACACGATGGCAATTATGGTGGTTAGTTTGTACGCTAGTGTCTTGGTCTGGGTTATTAACCATGGCAGGTTTTGCGATTGCTCATATTAAAAATACGCCAACATGGCTGCATCAAACCAACGAATTGATCTACCCGTTTTATATTTTGCATCAAACTGTGATTGTGATGTTGGCGTTTTATATTGTGCAGTGGCAAGCGTCTATTGCGATTAAATCTGTCAGTGTATTAATGAGTGCTTTTGTGGTTTGTGCCTTGCTATGTTACTACGTGATTAGGCCGTTTAAGCTCACTCGATATTTATTTGGACTTAAAATCATGTCTAAATCCAAATAGCAGGCATTAGTTAAGTTTTTGATATTAAAAAAATTTAACCGTAATAACTCACATTTAATTGAATTGAAACACCTAGGGGTGAAAAGTCCGCCAAAGGTGCAACACGCTTAATATTCGCGTTAGGTTAGTACATAAAACAATCAATTAAAAAGCGGGAGTGGATTAGCCTTCGTGCGCTAAATACTCAATAATTTGTTCCATGTTCAGATTAAAATCATCAGCACGTACACACTTAACAATTAAGTCATCAGTGACAGTCGCTAAATCAATTTTGTTTCCGACTTCAAAGCGGTCTGGTTTTAAATGATAGAAAGGTCTGACTAATGGTCGGATAGGGTCTTTTGGGTTATGACCTTCAACAATAGCGAGTCTATTTGACTCAAGTTGAACCACTGAACCGATAGGGTAAACTCCCATACAACGAATAAACTGGTCGACTAAGTCTTTATCCAATTCATTTTTTTCAGCTAACGCGCGCAAAATACTGAACGATTTCACTTGGGCATAACCCTGCTTGTAACAGCGGTGCGAAGTCAGCGCATCAAAAATATCGCATATGCTGATCATGCGCCCATAAAGGGTAATTTTTTCTGCTGGTACGCCAAATGGATAACCCAATCCATTGAGTTTTTCATGATGTAAGCTTGCCACTTCTAAACTTAGTTGGCTGATGCCTGGGGTATTCTTCATAATTTCAATCGAGTAACTGGCATGAGTTTTCATAATATGAAACTCTTCATCGGTCAGTTTGTCTGGTTTGTTTAAAATCCGATCGGGGATCATGATTTTCCCAACATCATGTAAAAATGCGCCAATAGCCAGTTGATTAACTATGTCTTTGTCGATTTTTTTATAGACGGCAAACATGGTCATCAAAACAGAGACAGACACAGAGTGTTCTAATAAATATTCATCTTTATTACGAATATTTATCACACATGATAGGGCATTGGGATTATTAAAAATTAAATCGGTGGATTCTGAGGTGATCTTTTGTACCGGATCCATGTCTAACGGAAGACCGTGCTGCGCATTATGAAACAGCTTTTTCTGAATGTCTTTTGATTCATTGAACACTTGGCGCGCTCTCACTATTTCTTGATTAAAGAAATTTGCTTTCACATCGGTGCGTACAGGCGTCACTTTTCGGGGCGCTTGAGGCTTAGGCCAACTGATATTTTGCTCAATTGTTGCGACATCAACTTCAGCTTTACTGGTATCAATGAGTAGTTTGGTAACTGATTTACGTTTTAATGCTTCAATAACCTTTTCGCTTTTAAGCACACCAGGTTTAGTGAGCGAAAAAGTATCTTTGGGTTCGGTTATTTCGACTACATACATTCCAACACAAACGTCAGTAATGTCATGTTCAATCAGCATAAATCGGTTCCTTGGGGCTATTTTCAACGTATGAGCGATGCGAGTCAAAGTACAGTTATAGTACTGCTATAGTACGACATTTTTAATAATATAGCGTATATAGTGCTGCAATATAAGCGTGATAACTTAATGAAGATCAATATTTTACCAAAAAAAATACTTGGCGAGTGCTTATAAATGTAACGATAATGAAATATAAACATAAACGCAGTTTATGATGAATTACCAACGACGTCCATTGTGTTTAAATTATCGGCATGTAACTGCGCGTTTTTTATTCAAAATTCATGATTAATTCTACTAATACATGAGCTTAAATATTTTACTCTATCCCTATTACTTAACACATCGTGTTTAATTAAATGAATAAGCATCGAGTGCTAACAATTCATACTCAACGTCTTGATGTATTTTTTTGGCAACACTTGCTTCGCTCGCCCCTAAAACAGCAATAAGTGGTAAAAAATGTTCCTGAGTCGGATGATTAAACTTAGCAAATGGTGCGAGCTGTAAGTAGTTTAATAACGATTGGGTATCATTATTTGCTAGCTTTTCTTCAACCCATTTGGTGAATTGATTCATCATATCAACGCCATTTAGTGTTTTAGGTTGACGAAAAACCTCGCTTAAATTATGGCTTATTCCACCCGAACCTAATATGAGAATATTATCGTGTTTTAATGACGCAAGTAATTGTCCATATTGATAATTTTTTTCAGCGCTAACACGGGTGTTAATGGATATTTGTACGATAGGAATGTTTGCTTGTGGATACATTAATCTCAATGGGATCCATACACCATGATCCCAGCCATGTGTTGGGTCTAAATTCACCTTGATGCCAGCGTTAGTAAACGTGTTGGCAATTTGCTGAGCCAGTACAGGCTCTCCTGGCGCAGGGTAGTGAATTTGATACAGTTCATCAGGAAAACGATAGAAATCATGAACGGTTTCAGGTTGCGCCCCGGCGGTTATCACCACATCGTCAGCGACATCGAGGTGGGCAGAAAACACCACAATAGCTCTAGGTGCAGGCCGCTGCTGGCCTAATTGTTGTAAAAATCGAGATGTTTTGCTGTTTTCAACAGCCATCATAGGAGAGCCGTGTGAAATAAACAGAGGTTTTTGATGCTGTTGCATATTAGGTTTCTCGTTTAATGTCATTAACTATGAGGTTATTGTGGATTCAAATAACAATTTTTAAAAGTGTTTCATCAACATGCTGAATACGACAATAATTGGCGTAATGAATGCCTGAGTTGTTTAAATACCGGTTCGTGACTGTAACGATTGTGCTGTATAACATCAACATTCGCTTGCCAGCCAATCTCTTTAAATTCAGACGGTAACAAAACTAGTTGACCGCTATTAACATAGTTATTGGCAATATGATTGGGCAGTAAACACCAACCATGGCCCTGCAATGCCAGTTCTAGCAAAATATAGTAATTGTCGGCGTACCAAGCATCTGGGCTCATGGCTGACTGAAAGCTACTGGATTTAGTATTTCGCGAACGGATCAACAGTTGGCGGTGCAATTTTAAATTGGCTAAATTATCACACACCTGTTGTGCTAAAGGGTGAGAACTTGCCACATACATATCAAACTTAATTGACCCGATTGATTCGAAATCAATGTGATTCGGAATCGTTAACTCACTGAAAATAATCCCGGTCACAGCCCGATCTGTGTCAATCATATCGATAATATCAATACTTGATGCAGTTAAAAACTCAAGCGTGATAGTTGGAAATTGAGTTTCGAGTTCATTAATAATATTGGACAGTTTTTGCAGCGGGATGCCTTCATCTAAACCAATCGTTAGCTCTGATACTGCTTGTTGGTCTAGGCTTTGGGCACAATCACGCAGGCGTTGATGCTGGCTCAGTAATACTTGAGCATGGGGCAGTAGTTTTTTCCCTGCTGGTGTCAATTGTGGGTAACGTCCGCTTCGATCAAATAGCTCGCTATTGCAGTCTATTTCAAGGTTTATCACATGCTGACTGACAACCGACTGGGCTTTATTAAGGCTTCTAGCCGCCGATGAAAAAGACCCTGTGTTAACTGTCAGCACAAACGCTTCAAGCTGTTCAATACTATACATATCGTTTTTACCGATACTTACTAACTTTAATGTATCTTTATATTGGATGAAAATAGCGAAATCGTCACCATTTAATAGAGATAAACATGCAAAGAAGAGAAAGAGTATTTCACGCCGTGTCTTTTGAGCTCGTTGCCATGGCCATTATTGTTCCTGCAAGTGCATTATTAATTGAAAAAAATCCATTAGATATGTTACTTGTCAGCATAGGGTTGACGCTATTTGCAATGCTTTGGAATTATGTTTACAACCTGCAGTTTGATAAGTTAATCGGCCCAAATAGAGTTGAGCGTAAAATTGGCATTAGAATTGTGCATGCGTTGGGGTTTGAAGGCGGTATGTTATTGGTGACGATTCCGTTAGTGTCATGGTATTTGGCATTAAGTCTGATTGACACCTTAATATTAGAAGCTGGGGTTTTAGGCTTTATTTTAGTGTATACCGCAGTCTTTAATTGGCTTTACGACGTGTATCAACCGTACCAAAAATGGTTTGCTCATTTGGTACATTAATATGGTTTATTAGTGTGGCTTTTCGTCTAGGTTTATTTTTAGTTAACCATTGATGTAACAGAGGATTTAACCACGACGCAACGTTTGTTTTCTATTAGTGTCATGGTTGCTGTGGCATCATGATAGTTGAATAATGATAAGCTGGATGCAAAACGTGAAAAATTACCGCCTAAATTATGCTGCCATCGTTATCGTCAGTGCATTGATGTTAATTAATCCTGTCGCAGCGGACACACTCGCACCGTTTACTAGTGATGGTTGCAGCGCATTTCCAGATGGCACGTTTGAACAAAGCGAATTATGGTTAGCGTGTTGCCAAAAACATGATTATGACTATTGGAAGGGCGGCACATTTGATGAACGCCTCGCATCAGATAAAGCATTACGTGCCTGTGTTACCAATGCGGGCCAACCGCAAATTGCTTTATTAATGTTAGCCGGTGTAAGAGTGGGTGGCTCGCCATATTTACCCACCCAATTTCGCTGGGGTTATGGTTGGTCATACCCAAGAGATTACGGTTCGTTAACTGAAGAAGAGCACAAACAAGTAGAACGACTCTTTGGTCAAGAGCAAAAGTAATCATTAATAATATGACAACAAAATCACCACATCACATCGGCACTCTTTTAGGCGTGTTATATGGCATATCGTTAACAATATTGGCGATATACCAGCGCTAAATGACTTTGGTGGGCTGGTTACCATATCATTTATGTTTGTGGTTCCGTTGGTTATTGGTCTTATTCGCGTTCATTTTTAAGCTCAACAAAGAGTAAAATTTTTTAGCCGAACCCTTCGGACAGCGTTTGTTGGTCATTTCTACTGTGTTATCGGCTTTTAATGCAAATAAGAGCTACAAAGCCTCTGCCTTGTAGCTTTTATTTAAGTCATAACCAACAATTCGCTGCAAAAACAACCTTGAAAGATCATCTGGTCCTGGCGATTAAACCGATGTCACCAGTGTCATTTCGATGCCAAAAACCGTTATGCTTAATTAAAATCTCACGCCGTTAAGCTATCCCGTGAGTGTTTAATCGTTATATTTGCTATTTCGATAACATCTCAATATCCACTATTTATCCTCATAATCTCTATTATTAGAAATGGGTTGTCATTTAAAGCCTCATTCAACCGCCTTTTTAATAATGTGTTAAATAGCGTAAACAGCCACTTGCGCCTCGATGTTATTTCAGCATACAATCGTGCGCTGAAATTGAGCTAACACGTGTACGCTATAAATGAATTTATTGACCCGACTTAACAAAGTCACTGCTAAAACCTTATTTCATACTGAATCATTAGGCAGTTATTTCGAACCGCTTATCCAACGTGTTAAGCCTGCGTGGCGAGCTCACTGGTTTCGTGCCCAGGTTTTGTCGGTTAAACCGCTTCGCGATGATGTATTACAGCTTGAGTTAGCCCCGCAAAAATCTTGGCCGCAAGCCAAAGCTGGCCAACATGTGTTATTAACGGTTGAGCTAAATGGACGGTTAATGACGCGGCCTTTCTCTATTTCGTCGTCGCCCGAACAACATCATGCTCAATACCCCAAAACACGGGTTATTCGCTTAACCATTAAACATAACGCGAATGGCGCTTTTACCTCAGGGTTAAGTTGGCATATCACTGCTGGTTGTTATGTTAACTTAAGCGCGCCGCAAGGTGATTTTGTGCTAGGTGAGAGTGTTGTTGACCTGCCTGAAACCCCATTATGGTTTGTTGCTGCAGGCAGTGGTATTACTCCGTTTATGGCTATGTTGCATCAATTGGCATTGTCTATAGAACGATCAGTATTGCAATCATTAAGCCCTATTCAGCTCATCTATTTTGCTAAAGCCGGCGAGCACTTATATGTTGATGAACTTACTGCTTTAGCGCAACAGATCCCTCAGCTCTCTGTGAAAATGTTGGTGCGTAAAAATGGCGACAGTTTAGCTGCTGCATTACAGGAGTGCCCAGCAGCGAGCCAAGTGTTGATCTGCGGTCCCGGCAAGTTTAAGCAAGATGTTGACTGCCAATTAGATGCCATTAATCACCCGCCACAACACCGTCAAGCCGAGTACTTTCAAGCACCGGTATTGCCCCAAACAGATAACGGCCACCAGCATATTCAGTTAACGCAGCGAGGCAAACAAACCCAACTTATATTAGCAACGAACGATACTTTGCTAAATGGTTTAGAACTACAGGGAATAACTGCCAATTTTGGCTGCCGTATTGGTGTGTGTCACCAATGCCAGTGTGTGAAAAAAACGGGCGTGGTTAGAAATTTACGCACCGGTGAGCTATCGCAACAAGGTGAACAATTGATCCAATTATGCATTTCTCAGGCAGTGACGCCACTTGAGTTGGAATTATAAATCGATGAATAAAAATATTAATTTTGAGTTGTTAGCTAACGAGTTAGATGACTTAAAGCGCCAAACTTTAAGCGAGGTTGGTGCCACTGATGCTGCTTATATTCGTAAAGTGATTGTGTGGCAACGCGCTTTAGAGTGGGGCGGTCGTGTGTTATTGATGCTCGGGTTTATCCATCCACTATGCTGGGTTGTGGGGGTGTTGAGCTTAGCGAGCGCCAAAATTCTCGACAATATGGAAATTGGTCATAATGTGCTGCATGGGCAATATGATTGGATGAACGATCCTCATATTAACTCGCGTCAGTTTGATTGGGACATCGCCTGTGATGGTAAAAGTTGGCAACGGATCCATAATTACGAACACCACACTTACACCAATGTAATAGGTAAGGACCGTGATTTTGGTTATGGTTTGCTGCGTTTGTCGAATGATTTTTCGTGGCGGGTTAAAAACCTATGGCAATTTATTACTTACGTTAATTTAAGTATGCTATTTCAATGGGGTGTGTCTTACCATGAACTCGCTGCAGAACGTGTTTTTATGGGTAAAAAGAAACAAGACCGATCATCAAAAGTTGATGCTAGTGAGCTCAAACGTCGCTTTTTTAGTAAAGGTGGTAAGCAACTAATCAAAGATTACCTGCTATTTCCTCTGCTGGCAGGTCCACTATTTTTGTGGGTGATATGTGGTAACTTAATGGCTAATCTAATTCGCAATCTATGGACGTCTACCATTATCTTTTGTGGCCATTTTACCACCGATGTACATACCTTTAGCCAAGCAGAGTGTGAAAATGAAACTCAAGGTCAATGGTATTATCGTCAGGCGTTAGGGTCGTCAAACATTCTCGGTGGCAAATTGTTTCATATATTTACAGGTCACTTGAGTTTTCAAATAGAACATCATTTGTTCCCAGACTTACCATCGTCACGCTACCAGCAAGTGGCGCCACAAGTGGTGGCAATATTTGCCCGCCATGGGATTGCTTATCATACAGGGCCTTTTTTACGTCAATATAGCCAAGTGGTTAAACGTATTTTACGTTATTCTCTACCATAAACTGGATGACATTCGCTGACTAAGCACTTCAACCGAAGTGCTTTTTTTTATCGATAAAATATTCATAGGCGTGGTTATTAACAGCCGTTAAGATAGGTCAATCTGTTTAAACTGGAAACGCGAGAGATGATACCTTCAGATAAAGGGGTACGAGCTATAGCGATGCTAGAAGCAAGTAAAGGCGTATTGGCTTTATTGGTTGCAATAGGCTTACATGCGTATGCTGGTGCAAATTTGTCGGTGTTGGCAACACAATGGGTGACGCATTTACACCTAAACCCTGCAAGTCATTACCCAAGTATTTTTATTGCAGCGATAGGATCGGTATCGCAATCAAGTCTGACGTTATTAGCATTAGGAGCTGCGGCATATACTTTGGTGCGCTTCATTGAAGCCTATGGTTTATGGCATAACATGCGTTGGACTCAATGGTTTGCACTTTTTAGTGGCGCAATCTATTTACCTTTTGAGCTTTACGAAATGATGAGCCACTTTAGCCTGCTCAGTGTGATTGTGTTGCTAATTAATCTTGTGGTGGTCATATATATGTATTTTGTGTTGTTTCCGCGTAGAGCAGCCATATGAGATCCGCTTCAATGTTTCGTTACGCAGATTAATCTAAAATTATTAACAGAGTTTAATGGCCAGCGGTTGATCCATTAAGTGGTAATGTTAGTATAAATACTCACTAGCATTAACGATGAGTTAGCGAAAACACGATTGATTGACTCGAAATGATTTATTTTACGCGAGTTTATGACGTTAATTTATGTAGACATTCAATTAAGTCATTTGCTTTACTAAATGCACTTTATTTGAATTGAGACCCGTTTTATTAGTGGTGTAATATTTGTTTTAACGGCGAGTGTTTTTATTGGTTTAATAAAACGACGATAAATACTCGCTGAGATACAATGTAAGCAACATGTTAATAGTAGAGGTGTTTATTATTAATCTTGCTGGCTTGTAATCACCATTTATACAAATGCTGTAATGTTATGACTAATTAATTCTACTTTACGAGGAATAAAATGACTGACATCGATATTGGTATAAAAAAAGATGACCGACTAAAAGTTGCCGAAGGCTTAAAAAGTTTATTGGCTGACTCTTACACGCTTTATTTGCAAACCCATAATTTCCATTGGAATGTTACCGGGGTACATTTTCGCGAATTACACTTAATGTTTGAAGAACATTACACTGAACTTGCGACAGCGGTCGATGATATTGCCGAACGTATTCGTACCTTGGATGTGGCCGCACCGGGAACGTATAAAGAGTTTGCGCGCCTGAGTTCTATTAAAGAAGTAGAAGGTGTGCCGAGTTCTACTGATATGGTTGACTTACTTACTCTAGGCCATGAGCAAGTCGTTAAAACATCGCGACAAGTGCTTAAGTTAGCACAAGCTGCTGATGATGAGTCAACGGTAGCCTTGGTGTCTGACCGTATGCGGATACACGAGAAAACGGCGTGGATGTTAAGAGCGACACGTAAGTAATCTGTACGATACTGAACCGTGTTGATACAATTTGCGATGGTTAGTGCTGTTATTATTTGAATTTGAATTTGAGATGCGACGATCTACTCATGAAGTCGATAGTTAGCATGATATTCTGGCATTAACTAAAATGTGAGTTAAAACGTGAATTAAAAAAGCGCCTCAATAAGGCGCTTTTTTGTGTTTAAGCAGTAGCCAGTTGTTTAAAAAACTCTTCTTGCTGTTGTCTCACTGTGTCAACGTCATTGGTTGCTTTTAAATAAGATCGCAAACCAATAATGTTGATTTGAATTTTCTTCGCCGTGAGTTGACTGTCTAAATGGGCAGGTAAGTCGCCTTCAAGTTTGGCTTGGTCAATAATACTGGCAAATCGTTGTTCAAATTTATTGAGCTGCTCACGGGCAACGTTTAATGTATCTAGATGGGATTCATCTAATTCAGATAACGTCCTTACTAACATGCACAATTCACTGGGTGAACCTTCACAGCATGGTTTAATTAGCCCACGTAGATAATGTGTTAATCCAACCCATGCACGATCATGTTGTTCTAACATATTATTCAAATTACGTTCGCCCGTTTGAGCATAACGAATAAGTGTCGCTTGATATAAATCAGCTTTACTACCAAATGCGGCATAAATACTGCCTGGTCGCATGTCCATAGTTGTTTGAATTTCTCGCGTTGATGTGGCCAAAAAACCTTTCTGCCAAAACAGATTTTTTGCTCTTTCAAGTACGTCATCGCGATCAAATTTAGAAATATTAGCCATTACATCCTCTTTGGTTAGTTGGCTATTTTACGTTAACCCTATGAGATAAGGCCAGTATCTTTTGGCAATTTTTTAACCATAATGGCCATTGTTGCTGATTATGCTTAATTATGGATTTGATATGAACGATTCCTAATTGAGCAAATAATGTCGATTAAACAACAAAACTGCATTCACGAGAGGTTATTTGAATTACAAAATTGACGGATAAATGCAGTGGATAAGCATGAGTGGTGTTGTGATATTGGTATTGTGACATTAGCGTTGTACTAGTAATGATGTAATGGTGGCATTTTGATATTAGCGTTGTACTAGTAGTGATGTAATGGTGGCATTTTGATATTGGCGTTATATTAGTACGGCTATAATGAGCCGTTATTAACGATAAAGCGGAATTGAACTAATGTATTCAATTCCGCTTTCAAAACTAAGCACTCAATTTACACTCAAGTTAAATCCATTGTAAAAATGCGCTGATTAAAGGCTAAGACCAAACCCCTTTTTCGGTTTTACCTTGTATTTCTACATCGACCAGTTTGAATTCAGGCTTGTTAGTGGTTTTAAGTTTAACTTGATAATCGCGAGTTAAATTTACGATGGTCGGGGTTAACAGCATTATGGCGCTGATGTTCACTACCGTCATTAAACCTAGTGCCATGTCGGCCATGTTCCACACTTCTTTTAATGAGGCGTTGGCTCCCCAATACACCATGCCTAAATACAATAGTGTATAAATGGTGCGGCCATAGATGTTATCGAGTTTAAACAGATGCAAGTTACTTTCTGCGTAGGCGTAGTTTGCTACTACAGAAGTAAAAGAGAATAGGGTAATAATGATGGCAACAAACATATCGCCGCTTATGCCCATATGGTAGGTCATGGCGTTTTGAGTGATCCGAATACCTTCCATTTCACTGCCAATACTGCCTTTAGCCAATAAAATCACAATGGCGGTACAGCTACACAACACCATAGTGTCAATAAACACCCCAAGCATTTGTACGTAACCTTGCGCAACCGGGTGATTTGGCACCGGAGTGGCGCCCGCTGCCGCATGTGGCACACTGCCTGCGCCAGCTTCGTTAGAATATAACCCGCGTTGAATACCATTTTTAATCGCAGCACCGAACGCACCAGCTGCTGCTTCATTTAAGCCAAAAGCAGAGTTAATAATATCCATCAATACCCCAGGGACTTGTTGGATATTAATAATGGTGACGGTTACCGCTGCCAAAATAAATGCTAAGCCCATAAAAGGCACTACGAACTCGGCAAAACGAGCAATGCTGCGAAGGCCTCCCATAACAATGATGCCAGCAATTAAAGTAATGACCGCTCCAGAATAAACCGGTGAAATTTCGAAGGTGTGGTTGAGTGCGTCGGTGATGGTGTTGGCTTGCATGGCACTGAAACTAATGCCGTAACCCAGGAATAAACATAATGCGAATAGTACCGCTAACCAAGGTTTATTCAGTCCTGCGCGGATATAATAGGCGGGTCCTCCGCGGTATTCTTTATGATCGTCTCGCACTTTATATAGCTGACCTAAAATGCTTTCGGCAAATCCGGTCGCCATACCCAGTAGCGCGATAACCCACATCCAAAATACCGCACCGCTACCACCGAGTGATATTGCCATGGCGACACCGGCTAAATTACCAGTACCAACACGGGCAGAAAGGCCGGTACACAAGGCTTGATACGAGCTAATGCCCGATTTGTCACCTTGAGTACTGCCTTTCATTACTTTAAACATATAACCAAAATGGCGAAGTTGAATAAATCTTAACTTCAATGAAAACCACACACCGGCAAATACCAATATATAAATGAGCACTTGGTATTCGCCCCACAACACATTGTTGGTGAGCGATATAATGTCATTAATCATTTAGCAACTTCCTTTTATTGAGTCTTCTCTTTATTATTAGAGTTTATTGTTAAGAGTCTTTTTAAAGTTTGTTGATGCTGAAGCTTATCTTTTCGATAAATGGATCCCTGCCAACATACAACGAACAGAACCGCCAGCCATCTCTATAGCCGATACATCTAATGGTAGCAGAGTCACGCTTTGAGTTAATAACGCAATTTGCTCATGTGTTAACGCATCAAAAGCACGTTGTGATAATGCTAAAAAACGGCCTTGTTTTGATTGTAACTCAAGTGCATTACCACAAAAATGACGAATTTGATCTTCGGTTAAGTTAATAATCACTCTGCCACTGTCTTCAAATCGTTGAATAATTTGCTGACGACGTTGAGTGTCTTTAATCATATCGAACCCAGCCATGACATAATCACTGCCAATGCACATCAATACATTGGTGTGATAAACCGGTACTCCAGCTTCATCTTGCGCATCAAACACCATTGGCTCGTAATTAAATTGAGTACAAAAACGCTCAAGCACTAATGAATCGGTACGCTTGGATCGAACCGCATAAGCCACTCGTTCAACATGGTCGAGAACCATGGCACCAGTACCTTCTAGATATATGTTGTCGTATTCTAAGCCCGAATAATCAATAACATCCTGTACTCGATATTGCTGTTTGAGCATATCGATGATGTCAGTCCGGCGTTCTTTACGACGATTTTTAGCATACATAGGATAGATAGCAACATGACCACCTAGATGGGTTGAAAACCAATTGTTAGGAAATACCGAGTCTGGTGTTTCTGTGGTGGTATCTTCAAAAACGTGCACCGTGATGCCTGCTGTTTGTAATAGTTGCTGAGCTTGGGTCACTTGATCATAAGCTTGTTGCGATAGCTGCAGAGCATCTTCGGCCAATTCATGGCTTTGATAGCTGTTATCTGGCAACGTTTCAGGGTTAGGACTGAAATGATGTGGACGGATCATCACCACCGCAGATGGCGCTTGAGGGTTAATGGCCATTAT
Source organism: Shewanella sp. S1-58-MNA-CIBAN-0166 (assembly GCF_040310085.1). Classification (NCBI taxonomy): domain Bacteria; kingdom Pseudomonadati; phylum Pseudomonadota; class Gammaproteobacteria; order Alteromonadales; family Shewanellaceae; genus Shewanella; species Shewanella sp. S1-58-MNA-CIBAN-0166. The sequence goes on from NZ_JBEOPN010000002.1 coordinate 276,712, forward strand.
GCACCTACAGCCAAGCGACTAGCTTGAGATGCTGGGGTTAATAAACCAAATAAATCCCGTGGATTTTCTTGGTTGGTGAGTAACTCGAGTTGCTGATGACTTTGTTGCTGCATAATTAAATCATGTACATATCGTAATGCAGAAAAATCTTCAATTGCAAAGCCGACACCATCAAAAATAGTCAGTTGTGAATCGTGGGTGCGACCTTGTTGCTCACCGCGAATAACGTGATACATCTCTGTAACGGCAAACGTTTCATCTAGTTGCTGGATATCACCTTCAATACGGGTTTGTGGTTCATATTCCACAAACACATCGGCACGTAATAGTAAGTCTGCTTCAAGTTCTGTTTTACCAGGGCAATCGCCGCCAATGGCATTGATGTGTACTCCATCACGCACCATTTTGCTGGTTAAAATAGTCGCATTACGTTTATCGGCAGTGCAAGTAGTGATCATATCAGCGCCTTCGATAACACTTTCAGCTGAATCACATAACGTAAGTGTGATGCCCTGGTCTGCCAGGTTATGCTGGCATTTAGCCATTGCGCTTGGATCAATATCGTAAATTCTGACATTGGTAATCCCTAACACCACTTTACAGGCCAAAATTTGGAACTCAGATTGAGCTCCACAACCTATCATCGCTAAGGTAGTGGCGCCGCGTGGGGCCAAGTATTTAGCCATCATGGCGGAGGTTGCAGCGGTACGAAGTGCGGTGAGTATGGTCATTTCAGACAACATAACAGGATAACCGCTGGCCACATCAGACAACACACCAAAAGCGGTGACAGTTTGCAAACCGATATGGGTATTTTTAGGGTGGCCATTGACGTATTTAAAGCTAAATTGTTGTTGATCACTGGTTGGCATTAGCTCTATCACGCCGTCAGTTGAGTGGCTGGCAAAACGTGGTGATTTATCAAATAACTCCCAACGACGATAATCTTGTTCAATATAGTCTGTTAACCCTAATAGAAACGCCTCAGTGCCAACGTGTTTGAGTAAGGCTAACATGGCTGTGACACTGACAAAGGCAACATTTGAAGACTTTTTATTGATGGCTATATTCATTATATTAATCACTTTAGTTGACACGTTTGGTCATGTTGACCAAACGCTAAATAAGACTGTGATTAAGCTTATCGAGTGTCTTTGCTAAACAAAATGCTATTATGTTGTAATAATTTAACTATTATTTGTCATAATGCTAGGCTGTATATTACAAAATGACAATTATTCTCCAAATAAGGTCTTAACACCATGCAACCACCACATCAATCTGCCCACCCTTATTTGTATGATACGCTCGACAAACAGCTTATTTCTATCCTGCGTAAAGATGCCAGAGCATCAATTTCTAAGCTGGCGCAAGTATTACAAGTTTCACGCGGGACGGTGCAAAACCGTTTAGACAGATTGGTTAGTAGTGGCGCTATTTTAGGGTTTACCATTCGCGCACACGAACAAATTGAATCTAATGTGGTGCGGGCCATTATGATGATTGAAGTAGTAGGGCGCTCAACAACCCAAGTGATCAATAAACTCCGGGGCATACCGCAACTCGAAAAATTGCATACTACTAACGGCGCTTGGGATTTAGTCGCCGATATTAGGGCCACCAGTTTAGAAGAATTTGATAAAGTGTTGAGGGAAGTTCGCACCATTGAAGGGGTACTCAATAGTGAAACCAGCATTTTATTGAGTACAGTGTAATCATCACCACTGAGCTGACGTCTAATATCTGGCCACGCAGATCGGACAATGCTAAGTGGCCTATGATGCTTTACCGAACGAGGAAACGGTTACATGACGAACGTTAACGTGCCTTTAAGTGCAAGTCAGCAACAATTAGCCTTACTGCGATTAGTCAATTGGGGCCTTAAAATTGGCCTTATTCTGTTTGCCACCGACTTATTTGGCTTAACCACGCCTCCAGTAACCTTGTCTTACGTGCTCATTTTTGAAGCCTGTTATGTTGGCTTTAGCTACCGATTTCATCGACTCAGCATGAACAACAATGGTTTGTTGTTTTTAACCTTATTATTAGACACCTTGTTCTGGGCTACCTGGTTATATTTTACCGGTGGAGCAACCAATGCCTTTGTCTCATTACTGTTATTACCGATTGCGATTTCAGCGATTACCTTACCCAGATGGGCACCGTGGTGCTTAACCATCGTATCGACGATATTTTATACTTTGATGATTGTTGATATCACCGAACAAAATAGCGGCTCGGTAATGGATCATGATATGAGCCAAATGCCAATTAACCACGTTATGCAAGCAAACCAGGCAATGGCTGCAAATCATGTTATGCCTGCAAGCCACAGTATGGACATGGGCTCGCACTATTTAGGCATGTGGTTTAATTTTGTTATTTCGGCATTAGTGTTAACCGTCACGGTGGGCTTTATTGCCAAACGAATAAGACAAAAAAATGCCGAGCTGCGCTATTTACGAGAAGGCCAGTTACGCCAGGAAAAGATATTGGCCTTAGGCACCGCATCAGCGCAAATGGCCCACCAACTGGCAACGCCGTTAGCCACATTGCGTTTACTCACCGATGAGTTAGTCGATACCCATCATGATGCAGAACAACTGGAATTGATCAGCGAAATGCAGCAAGCGCTGAATCGCTGCGAAGTCACCTTAGTTGACTTACGGTTAGCAACAGAATCGATACGGGAGCAAAAACTTGCAGAACAGCGTGTCGACAAATTAGTGGCAACCTTAACCGAACAGATCAGTTTGTTGATGCCAGAAGCGCAACTGAATATATCCATAGCACCACAAGTTGAGTCACGTATAGTCATGACCGACATGAGCTTGTTACCCGCATTAATGGCGTTAATTCAAAATGGCATTCAGGCCAGTGAAGATAATCAACACCAGACCCGCGTAGATATCAATATTGGTTTGTCACAACCCAATCAGCTGAGTATGACTATACGTGATTACGGTGTCGGCATTGCGACTCATTTATTACAAACTTTAGGCAGTAACATGGTAAAAAGTCCCAAAGGGATGGGCATCGCGGTATTATTAAGTCACACCAGCTTCGAGCGTTTAGGCGGTAAATTATACCTTAAACCTCACCCAGAATGCGGCACAGAAGCCATCGTGACACTGCCGTTAAGCGTATAAAAAGCGAGTTGCAGCTATTTTAAACGAATAGAAGCGAATCGAAGTAAACAGACGTTGAAATAAACCGACGTTGAAATAAATACAAGCTGAATTGAGAACATCATGAACAAGCTATTGATTATAGAAGACGATTTAGCCCTAGCGACCATATTAGCTCGCCGCCTTGGCAAACATGGCTTTGAGTGTAAAACCTGCCATCACGCCAGTGACGGTTTATTAATGGCCAGGCAATTTGTGCCAACGCATATCGTGTTAGACATGAAACTGGCTGAACATAATGGTTTGTCGTTAATTAAACCGTTAAGACAATTATTACCCAACGTCCACATGGTATTGCTCACTGGCTTTGCCAGCATCGCCACTGCGGTAGAAGCCATCCGCCTCGGCGCAGACAATTACCTCGCCAAACCCGTCGACACTCAAACCTTATTAAATGCATTATTAGTCACACCAGACACTACAACGACTTACGATGATATTGAAGAACTACCCCTTAACCCCAAACGGGTTGAATGGGAACACATTCAACAAGTCCTCGCCACCAACAATGGTAACGTATCAGAAACTGCCCGCCAACTGGGCATGCACCGCAGAACCTTGCAGCGCAAATTGCTGAAAAAGCCAACGGCAGATAATCGGTAGAATAGGGGAGTTGGGTGTTTGTCCTACTTTGGACAAAGGGTGTTTTTAGATATTGCTTCATGGTCTGCGGCCACTAACGTCGTGGCGCTTCACCCACACCAGACTAACATCGCAAGGTTCCACCCTGCACGGGCCAAAAGGGGATCAACAGCAATCCCCTCTTGGATCACCCCTGCCGTTCCGGCAACATTTTCGCTTTTTAACCAAACAACAGCAGCGAAAAATTGCGACGGAAATTATCGAGCTTCTGACAGCGAATGTAACCATCTTCGGCCCATCTTGTAATAAAGAGTGAAAATGCTAACGCTTCCGATGGTACATCCTGTACCCCGAAAGCTAGCCAGACATCCATGTCTGGTCTCACGTCATTTTCTTCAACGTCCTCAAGTTCAAAGCTGAATTTAGATATTTTAAAGCAGTGACTAGCTCGTTTTTGGACAGAAATTAACTTAAGGGACAAGTTTTGAACTGTTTTTATAAAAGTTTACCCTGACCCCACTAAATTCAAGAATGGTCCCAGCCACACCGCAACATTTTCCAATGAATGAAATGACAATAGATGCGAAAAGGTCGCCATGGTGTCAGATTTAACTTTGACCGGCATTTGTAGATGGCTTCGGCTTTATTCGAAAATGCTAACGCTTCCGATGGGGCGTTCCTTCCCCTCGAAAGCGAGCTGGCCGTCCATGGCCAGCTCACGCTATTTTCTTCAACGGCCTCAAGTTCAGAGTTGAATAAGGCATTTATGAACTAGAACAATAACTGTGGTGTGATATACATTGCTGTTGAGCGTGACACAACATAAATAAATGAGTATAACTATTAGAGGTTTAGTTGTGCTTATCAAACTAATAAAATGGATTTCAGTACTATTAATTTTTAGTAAGGTATTAACGGATTATGAAACGTAGATTTGTTTTTATATTTTTAATGATGATTTGTGCTGTTTCTGGATGCAGCAGTATTCCACTAACAACAATGTATAAAATGATGAGTGTCAATCCGCTAGAACTTGAACCAAGTGAGATAGTTGTCGCGGTTCAAGCCCCTAATGGAATCGTGGTTAGTAATAACGACGTAGTGATTAAGTTTGAATTTACAACGAATGACCCAAACTATAATTTTGAGGACGAGTATTTTGTAAAATTGAATACTCAATACGTATTACCTAATGAGTTAACACAAGAAATAAATCGGGACAGTAAGTTTTATATTTTGCAATTGAATCAAGATGATACGTTAAAAATGCTTCGAGGGCAGGAGCTTGTAAAGAAATACAGAATGAACAATAGCGATGGCGGAGGAAGCTTTAATCTTAGTGTCGAGTCTGTATGTAAAAATAGTCAGTTTTCTGTTAAAAATAATGAATTAAACGTGTTTATAAAACTTAATGAGAATGATGAGTTTTTTACCTTTATGGAAGACGTTAACGTGTTAGAGATCGGTGAAGACAAATCGGGTTATATTAAACCTATTAGGTCTTGCACATAGCTATGACCGTTGTGGCGCTTAGTCCATACCAGACCAAGAAGAAACTGTATTGGCTAACGAAAGTTGGGCACTACTTTAGAAGTTATCTAGCTTATTTTTGGACAGAAACGAGCCAGTGGCGCTGCTAATTTAGTTATTATTGAATTACTTTTTGTATGGCACAACGCCTTAAACAGACAGCCCAACGGGAGGACAAGAAAACCAGACGTTAGAAGCCACTCTTAATTGCATATTCCGCCCACAATGGACCACTGCTTCGCAACTCATGGACCAGTACTCAGAATTGCTTGGACCAGGCTTCCGCTGAGAATGGACCACAAAATACCATCTCGATGAACAAGTCGAACAAGCAGTAGAGAAACAAACCGAGCAGCCAAACTATAACGCGCTGGGGTCTAGGCCCGAAACAATGGGTGTCTCGTTTAAATGTTCAAATAAAAACTCGAACAACAATGAATATCGTAATAAAAAAATATGTTACATAGCTATGCAACCTAATTTTTCTAGGGTCTATACTGGTTTCAAAATCAAGTTCATATATTTTTAACCTTTTACAAAGAAGTGAATAAATGTATAGCCATAAAGCACATATTAAAAATATAAAAAAATACCCGCTCACGCTAACATCTGAAAAAATACTAACATCATTTGCATTTAACACCCCATGCAAGATGAGAAAAACAAAACCTAATGATGAAAGCAATACCATAGACACTGCCCCAGAATGGCCAAAGCTTTTACTTCTATAATATGCATAACCGCCAACAATATAACTACGAAAATTATACATTTTTAATTACCTCTAAGGTTTATATCTGTGTAGTGGCACATCTATTTTGGTCACTGCTTTATAGATTTCGAAGTCGATATTTGGTTTCTATCATTAGATAAATGATGCAAGTCAGAAATCGTGATTAACTCATAACGGGGCAAAAGTGGGTTAGAATCTGTGCATAATTCGAGAGCAGTAACATTAACTGCAGCATCACAAACTTAATCCCGTAGTTGTTTGCTAGGTAAGTTGCACAATAGCTCTTCTAGCTATTCCGTGGCTTATTAGACAACTCGACTTTGGATGGATCTATCAGTCCATAGTTCTTGTTTCTAAGGTGAGGAACAACCTGCATCCAATCAGTGCAAGTGTTGAAGTGTTGTTGTTCATTTCCCCCTTCATCAAACTCCACTATTTCGAACGAATTGGCAGTGGTACTATGCTTTTTTTGCAATTCACTAGTAAGTCTCTCCCAGTAGTTCCATGCTGAGTCAAAGGCTTTCTTTGACAATTCTCGGTTTCGTGTTTGAAATTTTGATATTGAATGAACGAAGCCATCTAGAATCACATTAACATCAAGGACAAAATTGGATTCACTGATAGCACGCTTGTTAGAATTTTTAATCTTCGGGTCATCAAGAATGCTCTGTTTAGATAATGGTAAAGTGAAGCGAGCAACAATTGTCTCGTCAGCTAAACCTCCATCAAAACCTACGGATAGGTTGTCTACTAACGAAGATCTGTGTTGGGCAATGTTTCGCAGCACTGAACCTAAGAAGTAGAGTCCGTTGGCATGATGTTCAGCAACATACTCCTCTACGATTAATTTATGTAATTCAGGCTCACCGGTCACATTTAAAAGAAATGACTTTTGTTGACCTTTATAAATATGCGAATCCATGTAGAATTTACTTTGGTTCAGTACACTGTTAAGGCATCTATTTAGCCTGGCGCGAGACTCATGGTTAAACACGTAATCGAGCTTGCTTCCCATCGTAAGGCGGTTGACGTTCTCTCGGTGAATTGCAACTTTAAAGTCTTTGTACGCCTCAATTAAATTATCAAAAGAAGACTCTAGGTTATAGACACGCATAATAAGATTCCTAGTAGCTAAAATCTCATTGTACATATCATTATTGAGCTCAAAGTATTCAATGGAAGGCGTCATGCCATTAAATTCAGTGGTTTTTAATTTAATCATTACTCTTTCCATAAGTTATCTACTGAAGATAATTGAACTGTTCCAGCTTTTTCAAGGGAAATAAAGTACCGCCCCCTCCTTTTTTAATCAATAGCTTATTACCATTGATGTAGCTGACGCACACATAAACGACAGTTAACCAACACTATTACCATTCCAAGTTTATTGGTTACTCAGAGGATCTAGGACTGGCATAAAGAAAAGTATTAAAATTTGAAGTCCACTTCCGCTACAGCGTCATGACACTGAAATACAATGGGGCAAAGACATGTTTCAAGGTGGCCTAGTGAATGACCGTTAATTGCACAGAATTACTAAATCTCGACTACGTTCTGCCCCTGGTCATGTTAAAATCTCCGCATCAGAATTACCGAGAAATTCAATGTTTATCCATCATGTTAACGGCATCGACTGGCTAGTTATCACAGCTTTTGAAGAACTGAAAACTATGTTTATCGAAGAAGCCGGTACGATACCCTCTTGCTTCTCTACCGCCAG